>JAHEKK010000270.1 GCA_024638395.1 Gemmatimonadota bacterium
GGCTGAGGCCCTCCCGGATGGGGAGGGTCGTGTACCACTCGTCCACGGACTCCTTTTCGAACAGCGCCTGGACGACGGGGTCGTCGGTTTCCTCGGGTATTTGTCGCCACGCCCATGTGAGCTCCCTGCCCAACTCGAAGGCGCCGCCCTGGCGGACGGCGTGGTCCCAGGCGTTGGTCATCCCGCCCTGGTTCAGGACCATCGTGGCAAGTGAAGGAGGATTCAGCTTGGAGGCGTCGGCCTGGGTGTGGGCGCCGTAGGAGGTGCCCCACATGCCCACGCGTCCATCGCCGTAGGGTAGCCGGGCCAGGAACTCGATCGTGTCGTAACCATCGGGGGCATCGTAGTCGTGGTACTTCACGAAGGACCCCTCCGACGCGTAACGCCCCCGCATGTCTTGAATGGCGACGATATAGCCGGCGGCCGTGAACGCCTCGATGGCTTCGAGGAACCGCTCGGTGTGCTTGCCGTAGGGGGTGCGTTGGAGAAGGATGGGAAGCCGGTCCGAAACGGCGATTCCATCGACCGAGGGGCGGTGGACGTCGGTCGCGAGGGCCACCCCGTCCCGGGTCTGGACCATGACGTTTCGTTCCGTCACGTACTCCGTGAACTGAGCCGCGGCCGGAAGGGGCGACATCCACAGGGGGCCGCCGGCCAGGGCAAGAACGAGGAACGCTCCGCCCCGGCGCCGGCGGGGCGACGGCCGGGGCCCGCAAGGCCCGAACACGGACCCGCTCTCCATGCTCAGCCTCCCAACGTGCGGCCGAGATAGGACTTGAGTCGCTGCCAGGCGTCTGCTGCCGGGGCGGCCCGCAGCCCGGGGTCCTGGTCCACGCGGAGCCAGAAGCCGTGGTTCACGTCGTCGTAGATGTGCAGATCGTTTTCGACGCCGGCCGCCTCCAGGGCTGCAGCGAAGGCGGCGACCTCGTCGGGGGAGGGTCCCCCGTCCATTTCGGCGAAGGTCCCGTAGACCTCGTGGTTCAGGGCGCCGAGGCGCTCCGGGTCGTCGAGGAGGGCGCCGTAGAAGATGGCCGTCGCTTCGTGGCGCTCCCCGTCCAGGCCGTAGGAAAGCGCGATGCCTCCTCCGAAGCACCAGCCCATGGCGCCGACCTGCCCAGTGACGTCGTCGCGGCCCCTCAGATAGGCCACGGCGGCGTCGAGGTTCGCCACCATCTCAGCGGGATTCTGGTTGACCTCGGTGACCAGGGCCATGTTCTCGTCGCGATTGGCGCCTGTTCTTCCCTTGAACAGGTCGGCGGCGAGAGTCACGTACCCCTCGGCGGCCAGGTCGTCGGCCAGCTCCCGGACCCGAGGCTGAAGGCCGTTCCACTCGTGTATGATGACCAGGGCGGGGAAGGGGCCCTCACCATCGGGGACCGCCAGGTAACCGGTGGTGGCCTGATCTCCCTCGACGTATTGCAGGTCGGTGCCGCGTAGCGGTCCCGCCTCGCCCTTGATGGAGGGCGGGAGTTGGGAGAGGGCTTGGCTCGTGGTCGCGTCTATCGCCGACGCGTTTTCCGCGGCTCCCTCGGCGGCGTCGGCCTGGGCGTCTTGCCCTCCGCCGCATGCCAAGGGGAGCATCAGAGCCAGGGCCGCCAGGGAACGAGGGAGGCGAACCGGAGGCAACGGCGCTCGTGTCTGCTTTGTAGAACAAGGGATCGGCATAATGGGGCTTTCCTGAATGGGTTCGTTCATGGGGGTTCGAGAGTCGCTACCCGGAGGTCCTTGCTTCCCCGAATCTCGGGGGCGGTCCTCCGAAGCACAACGAACTGGCGACCCTCGGGGTCCCTGAAACGTAGAGAGCTCCGCCCTCGGTTCGGCGGCCGTTCTCACTCGACAGTCCCACAGCTGCCCCCCACTCCGACTCGGGACGTCGGGGGCCGGCGTGAACCCCAAGAGGCTCCTTGACCATGAGCGCATCCCGACGATTGGCCGTACTCGCGGCCCTCCTCCTTCTCCCCTTCGTCGCCATGCCGGCTGCATCCCAGTCGCCCGACGAGCTGGAGGCATCCCTTTCGAGCATGAGCTGGCGCAACATCGGCCCCGTCAACATGGGTGGGCGGGTGACGGCCATCGTGGGCATTCCCGGCGACCCCGACGTGTTCTGGGTAGGGGCGGCCGACGGCGGTGTCTGGAAGACCTCCAATGGAGGCGTGACCTTCGAGGGCCAGTGGCAGGACGAGGAGTCCTATTCCGTCGGTGCTCTGGCGGTGGCCCCGTCGGACCACAACGTGGTCTGGCTCGGGTCGGGCGAGGGCGACCCCCGGAACTCCGTTTCGTACGGTCTCGGCGTCTGGCGGTCCACCGATGGCGGCACCAACTGGACCCATCTGGGTCTCCGGGAGACCGAGCGCATCAAGCGGATCGTGGTTGATCCCCGAAATCCCGACGTGGCCCTGGTCTGCGCCCTGGGTCGCGAGTGGGGGCCCAACGAGGAGCGGGGCGTCTTCAAGACGACGGACGCGGGCCAGTCGTGGAGCAAGGTCCTCTACCTGGATCAGGATACGGGCTGCTCGGACCTGGACCTGGACCTGTCCAACCCACGCAACGTGTATGCCGGGATGTGGACCCACCGCCGGCGCCCGTGGCGCTTCGACGACGGTGGAAGAGAGACCGCGGTATACGTATCGCGGGACGCGGGGGACACGTGGTCCAAGGTCGAGACCCTTCCTGACGAGCCCATGGCACGGATCGGGCTCAGCGTGGCGCAATCGTCTCCCAACGTGGTCTACATGATCACCGAGTATCCCACGGCGGGGACGCTCTTCCGGTCCGACGACTACGGCAAGACGTGGGACATGGTGAGCGACAACCGTGATCTCAACTTCCGCCCGTTCTACTACTCGGACGTGTTCGTCGACCCGAGCAACGAAAACATCCTGTACACGCTCTCGGGCGGCCTCTCCAAGTCCACCGACGGCGGCCGCACCTTCGATCGCATCGGCCGCGGGGTCCACGGCGACCACCAGGGGTACTGGATCGATCCCATGGACGGTGACCGGATCCTCTCGGGAAGCGACGGAGGGTACCAGGTCAGCTTCGACCAGGGTGAGAACTTCCACATCTGGAGGAACGTGTCCCTGGCCCAGTACTACCACGTGTTCGTCGATGACCGCGACCCCTACTGGGTCTGCGGTGGCCTTCAGGACAACGGCAACTGGTGCGGGCCCTCCATGTCGACCAATCCCGGTGGCATTCCGGACGGCGACTGGTACACGGTGAGTGGCGGGGACGGCTTCTACACGGTGCCCGTCCCGGGGCAGCCCAACCTGGTCTACTCGAATGCCCAGGGAGGGTACTTCCGCATCACCGACACCAACTCGGGTCAAACCCGGAACATCGAGCCGTTCCCCTCCATGATCGGGTCACAGGGGCAGAGCATGGCCCAGGCCCGCTACCGCTTCAACTGGGACGCGCCGATCTACATCTCGCCCCACGATCCGGCCACGGTCTACTGGGGGGGGAACGTCCTCTTCCGGAGCCGCGACTTCGGCTACTCCTGGGACATCGTGAGCCCCGACCTGACCACGAATGATCCGGAGAAGCAACTCGACTCGGGAGGCGAGATCTACAACGACAACACCGCGGCCGAGTTCCACACCACCATTCTGACCGTTGCGGAGTCGCCCCTCGAGCAGGGGGTGCTCTGGGTCGGGACGGACGACGGGAACGTACAGATCAGCCGTGACGGGGGCGCCAACTGGACCAACGTCCGGGACAGGGTTCCCGGGCTGCCGGCCGAGACGTGGATCGGCAACATCGAGGCCTCACCCTCCGAAGCGGGGACGGCATTCATGGCGGTCGACAACCACCGGCTCGACGACTTCACCCCCCACGTATACGAGACCCGGGACTACGGGCAGACGTGGACCGACCTGTCCGCGGGCCTACCGCAGGACGACTACGTGAAGGTGATCCGGCAGCACCCCGACAACGGCAACCTCCTGTTCGTGGGGATGGAGCGGGGCATCTATGCCTCGGTTGACCGTGGGCAGAGCTGGTTCAGCATCCGGAACAACATCCCCCGGGTATCCGTTCGGGGCGTTCGCATCCAGCCGCAGTACAACGACCTGGTCATTGGCACCCACGGGCGGGGCGCGTGGATCATGGACGACATCGGTCCCCTGGTGGAGTTGGCTGCCGCCCACGACGACGATGTCTACATGTTCGACATCCGGACGGCCACCGACTGGTCCCGCTGGAGCAAGGGCAGCAACACCGGGCAGAGCGTGTTCCTCGGTGACAACCCCGAGCGGGGCGCCTACATCAACTACTTCCTGGCCAACGATCCGGGCGGTGTGGTGATCGACGGGGCGTCCGACGAGAGCAACGCCGGTGGACCGAGCGTCCAGGAGGCGCCGTCCCGCGCCAGGGCCCAGTCCGCGCCGGTCACCATACGGATCACCGACGCGGATGGAGAGCTGGTGCGCGAGTTCCGGCACCAGGGGCAGAAGGGTGTGAACCGGGCCGTGTGGAACATGACGTGGGAGGGCGCCGAGCCCATCGAGGGGTCGGGCGGAGGGGGAGGGTTCTTCGGAGGCTTCGGCGGGCCGCCGGCCTCGCCTGGGACCTACACCGCCACCCTGGTCGTAGGCGACCGGGAGCTGTCGAAGGAGTTCGAGCTTCGAGGGGATCCCAACGTCCAGGCGTCTCAGGCGGACTACGAGGCGAGGCTGGCCGCCGCGCTGCAGGCCCGCGATCTGGAGTCGAGGATCAACGAGATGGTCAACACCCTGATCGATCTGGACGAGCAGGTGGATGGCTTGGTCTCCTCCATCGACGGGAAGGGACTGAGCAATGAAGGCGCCATCCGTTCGAAGGCGGGGGAGGCGCAGCAGCAGATGGAGGATCTGGAGAATGAGCTACGGCGACCGCTCCCCAGAATGGGGTATCGGCAGTGGCCCCGGTTGTCGGAGCAGATCAGCCGCTTGGCGCGGGGCATGAACAGCGCCCAGGCCCGTCCGACGGACGGTCAGTTGGAGGTCCTGCAGGACATCGAAGTCCAGGCCGAGCAGCGCGCGGACGAGCTCACGACCCTCATCAATACGACGATCGTCGAGCTCAACGAGCTCCTGGGCGATGCGCCGAAGATCATGTCGGAGTGGAGACGGGCCCAGCGTATCAGCTAGCCCAATGGGCGGCAGCATGCGGGAAGGGGGGCGGCGGAGGCCGCTCCCCTTCTTGTTTCACAATGCCGGCCGACTGCCCTCGCCGTACCCGGTCATCTCCAGGTATCCTGCGCCGATGTCGTCCCCCGAGGATCCGGCCACGCCGACGGGGCCCTCCCAGTAGTACAGGCCGGAGACTTTCCGGGAGACGTTCTCTGTCGCCGGATGAAACGCCGAGATCGCAAGCGCCAGGTCGTGGGCCTCGCTGGCCAACACCCAG
>JAHEKK010000271.1 GCA_024638395.1 Gemmatimonadota bacterium
CGTCGTCTCGGAGCCTCAGCCCGAATCCACCTCCTCGAGGCGGGATTCCAGGTAACGGCGCTCCACGGGCGACGTGGTGAAGCGCAGGGCCTCCCGGTAGGCGGCGGCCGACTCGCCCGGGCGCTCGAGCCTCCGGAGAAGGTCGGCCCGGGCGGCGTGGAACAAGTGATAGCGGGCCATCAGCTTCTCGTTCGATAACGCATCCATTTCGGCCAAGCCGTCCTCCAGGCCCCGGTCCATGGCGACGGCCACCGCCCGGTTGAGGCGGACGACGGGGGTGTCGTTCAGCTCCAGGAGCCGGTCGTAATAGTGGGTGATCCGGCTCCAGTTGGTGTCCGCGGCGGACAGCGCCATTGCGTGTTCGGCCGCGATGGCGGCTTGAAGCTGGTACGGTCCCGGGTGGCGATGGCGAAACGCCCGATTGAGGATCGCCCGGCCGATGGCGATCTGGCTCCGGTCCCAGCGCGACCGATCCTGCTCCTCGAGGGGGATCAACCGGCCGTCGGGCCCGATCCTCCCCTCGCGCCGGGCGTCGTGGAGGACGAGGAGGGCCAGGAGACCCTGGGACTCCGGGTACCCAGGAACCAACTCAACGACCAGATGGGCCAAGCGGATCGCCTCACGACACAGGTGGGTCCTCAGCAGCTCCGGTGATTCGGTCGAGGCGTAGCCCTCGTTGAACACGAGATAGATCACGCCGAGAACCGCGCCCAGGCGTTCTTCGATCTCGGGCTCGTCCGGTACCTCGTAGGGGATCCCGGCGTCCCGGATCTTGCGTTTGGCCCGCACGATACGCTGGGCCATGGTGGTGGGAGACGCCAGGAATCCCCGCGCGATCTCGGCGGTGGACAACCCACCGACCACTTTGAGTGTGAGGGCGATCTGGGCTTCCCGGGATAGGGCAGGGTGACAGCACGTGAAGATGAGGCGTAGCTCGTCGTCCCGGACGGGGTCGGTCACCGACGATGGATCGAAGGCCGAGGCGTCACCGCCCCTGCGCGCCGTACGGCCCCGCTGCTGGGATGCCCGGATGTCCCCCTCCTTGCGGTCGAAGGTCTGGCGCCTTCGGAGGCGGTCGATGGCTTTCCGCCGGGCGGTTACGGTGATCCAACCCGCCGGGTTCTGAGGCAGACCCTCGTCCGGCCACCGGTCGAGTGCGCTTTGGAACGCCTCCTGAACGACGTCCTCCGCCATCTCGAAGTCGCCGCTGCAGACCCGGATCAGGGTTGCGACGATCCCCCGCCGCTCCCGCCTGTAGACGTCCTCGACCGCACTCCGAAGCGCTTCGGTCAAGCCTCGGGTGGCTCGAAAACAGGACGAACCTCGACGGACCCGGACCCCACGCTGGGGATCTGAGCGGCCCAATCGAGGGCTTCGTCGAGATCCCCGCAGTTCAGGATGTAGTATCCGCCAAGGTGCTCCTTCGTCTCGGCGAAGGGCCCGTCGGTCACCACGCGCTCGCCGTCCCGGAGTCGAACGGTGGTGGCGGTGGCCGTGGGCAGTAGTCCCGCGCCGGCCTCGTAGCAGCCGGCTTCCTGGACGCGCTGCGTGTAGTCCATCCACGGGGTGAGGTCCATGTCTCCCGGGCGCCCTTCGTCGTTGTAGATGAGGAGCATGTAGCGCATGGGGGTTCTCCAGTTCCGTGTGGGTGAGTCGAACGCTTCAACCTCCCGACGAACCAAGCTGGCCCGAATCGACAGGGACCGGGAGGCGGAGGTCCTTCACCTGATTCTGCGAGGAGCGTCCGCCGGAACCTCTCGAACGGCAAACACCCCCGAGGTCTCGTCGGAGCCCCCGGGGGTGTTCGAGTCGCGTGGTGCGACGCCGCGAAGGCGTCAGATCAACGGCCGCCCCGTCGCCGCTTGGCCTTCCGACCCGAGCTTCCCGACGAACGTGCAGGGGTGCTCCGCGTGGTCGGGGGTCGGCTTCCTGCCGACGGGCTGCCCGAGGGACGCCTCCCCGAAGGCCGGGCGGTGCCACCGGACGATCTGTCGCCCCCGCGGCGGTAGCCCTGACCGGCGATCACACGCCCCGCGCGGCCGATGATTCCGCCGTTGTTGATGCGGATCGGCCGGTAGCCGTAGATGTAGCCGGGGTAGCCGTAGCCGTAGCCATAGCCGCCGTACCCGTAGTACGGCGAGTACCCGTACCGGTAGAACGGACTGTAGAAGCCACCGATCCAGATCGGCCGGGCTGCACGACGGCCGTACCCCCGCCGGTCGCCGCGGTCGTCCCTCGCTACGGCGAACCTGCCTGGGTAGGACACGGCCACCAACATGTCGATGACGTCTTCCGATACCCCGGCGTCGTCGAGGGCAATCAGGTCGTCGGCGTTCAAACGATCGATTCCCAGCCCCGTCTCGCCGAGCCATGCCTGGACGGCCTCGTCCCCCACGGCTTCCGTCGCCTCTACGACGTCGTCAGTGGAGAGGGGCGTGAAGGCCTGGGCGGCGGCACGGGCGCGGAAGCTGCTCCGAACGTCCGGGTTTTCCAGCCCCACCTCTTCCAGCACGTCGGCATCGATCCGGTAGTACCGCTGGACCCATGCGACCGGTCCGTCTTCGCCGTCCAGCGACCGTACGTCCACCCATTCATCGGTCCCCACCATGGAGATGATGCCGGAGCTCCGCCGGGGTCCGTCGTCACACTCCAGGTTGGAGAAGGTGAAGATTCGGCGCCCGTCGTCGGAGAAGCGTGCGGACTCCGTTCCCAGGCATCCGTCCTGATCGATGTTTCGCGTGACACCGTCTGCGGCGAAGAACTCCCGGTACTCGATGGCGCCGTCCACCAGGGTGATCATCTCGACCTGGGTGGCGCTGGGCACGAAGCAGAGGGCTCCATCGGTTTCCTGCTCCTCGGTTTCCCAGCAGCCGAGGAACGGTTGCCAGCTGGACGAGGAGGTCTGTGCGGAGGCGGGCGGTACCGCGAGGAAGGCGAGCGCCATCATGCCCGCCAACTGTGCTGTCATGCTCGTCCTCATCTCGAACCCCCCTGTCTAGAACCGAAAACCAATGCCGACGCTCCCCTGGAACCCTGCCAGATCGAGATCCTCGAATCCGATGAAATCCCCACCGAGGGGCGCCTCGGCCCAACCGTATCGGGCCTCACCCGTAAAGTACACCCTGGGCGACAGCGTGACATCCACACCGCCGAGCACGTGCACCGTAGGGGCTGAGCCGTCCGAATAGAAATTGTCGGGAAAAATGTCGAGCGTTTCGAAGTCGATGAACTCGCCGAACTGCTCGAACTGATACCAGGTCACGCCCACGGCAGCGCCCAGGTACGGGTTCACCTTGTTCTCGTCCGGTACCCAGGCCAATCGGCCGATGCGCCGGCCCCGCTGGTTCAGATACGTCTTGAACCCTACGAGGAGCGGCACGGTCGAGAAGCGCGTTTCCTGTTCGATGGGGAGATCCGCTTCGTCCACCCAATCCCTGAACTCGGACCGGGTACGGCTCTCCGAGAACCCCACCGACGCGGTGAGGTCCAGACGCTCACTGATGCGGAGGCCCAACTCTCCAGCCACATGGGCCCCGTTGAAGTCTCCGTCCTCGACGGTGAGCTCATCCTGAGTGAACTGGAACAGGTCACTTCCGGCCCGGGGGACGGAATAGCCGACTTTGAGTACGAAGGATGCCTTGGGGGTTCCGAACAGGAATCCGGGATCCTGGGCCGCCAGTTCGCCGGTCCAGAGCGCGCCGCCCGTGAAAAGCGCCAGGCCCAGAACAAAGACCCGTCGCGGCTGCGGACGCCGGCGTGCGGCTCGATCACCGTTTTGGCGTATCCGTTCCATGTTCTCCCCCTACCGTATCGGCCGGCCGCCGCCGAGGGCACCGTGCTGGGGCCGCTCTCCTGCGGCTCGGCTACATCTACTGGTACACCGTTGCGCAAGGCGCGTGCCACGCACTTCCCCGCGCCGGCGCTGCACAAACGGGGTTGATCATCCTCCACGCGGGACAGGCGCGTCCCGGAAATCGGACAGTCTTCCCCCGGGGCCGTTTGCGGGGCCACGCCCTACGGCCCTTGCCGCCGTCCGGGCGGTGGAGGACCTTGGCCGATGGTCAACTCCGTCGTCGCCCCTTCCCCGAGGTCTTCATGAGCCCGCGGACTGCCGCCGGGATGGTCGGTTCGGTTACGCTGTTCGTTCTTCTTGCCGGGGCGCCGCCGATCCGCGGCCAGCAATCGACCGGTCTCCTCCTCGAGGACTATTACCGCATCGTCCGCCCCACGGACGTTGCGGTATCACCGGCCGGAAGCCGGGTGGTCTTTACGCGTAGCCAGGTTCTGGAGGACGAGAACAGGACCCATAGCGAGATCTGGCTCGCGTCTCTCGCCGACTCCACGCCCCCCTTCCGGCTCACCAGCCCGGTGACGGACGCCTCCGACCCCCGATGGACTCCCGACGGCCGTTTGTTGGCGTTTTCCTCCTCGCGAGGGGGCTCCAGCGCGACGTGGTTTCTGAGGCTGGATCGTCCCTCGGGGGAAGCATTCCAGATCGAAGGACTCAGGGGACGACCCTTCTTCGACCCGACGGGACGCCGCTTCGCGTTTCTCGAAGAGGTGGCGCCGGCCGGAGACCCGGATGCGCCGGGTGAAGACGGTCCAGCGCCCGCTTCGTCCCTGACACCGGGCGAGGAGCGGATTCTCGAGCGCTTCGACGGGCGGGCCTACGACTGGATGAATTACCGCTTTGACCGGCAGGGGTATCTGCCCGATCCGAGAGATCCCGCGGCCACGCCTCCGGCCCAACTCTTCATCCTGCCCGCGGAAGGTGGCGAGGCCCGGCAACTGACGGATCTTCCCGTAGACGTGTTGGACCCGGCGTGGCGCCCCGATGGGGAGGCTCTGGCCTTCGTGGCCGATGCCCACGCCCGGGACGAGCATTCCTACGAGCGTGCAGACCTCTGGACGGTGACCCTGGGTGGGGAGGTGACCCGGCTCACGGATGACGAGTACGACTACCGTGCGCCCGACTGGGCCCCCGGTGGCACGCGGCTCGTGGTGCGGGGCAACGTAGGGCTCGACGTCGTGATCGGGGAGCGCTGGGACCACGGCGCTCCCACCGACCTGTTCGTCTTCCATGCCGATGGTTCGGACCGGGTCAATCTGACCGAGGCATGGGACCTCATCCCGGGCGCTCCCCGGTGGAGCGCGGACGGGCGCTGGGTCTACTTCACGGGAGGCATCGGCGGGAACAGCCACCTGTTCAGGGTCCCCAGCCAGGGGGGCGAAGTCGAGCAGCTCGACGCGCTGGCGGGCCTGAAGGTCCCAGAGCTTGACGGTCCCGTCCTGCCCGGCCGAGACGGCGAGGTTGCCCGCGTCGGCGAT
>JAHEKK010000272.1 GCA_024638395.1 Gemmatimonadota bacterium
TCCGGGAGATCGCAACGAGATCGAACCGGCTGGCCAATGCGCTGTCGTCGCTGGGATTGCCGAAAGGCGACCGGGTGTTGGTCATCCTGGGGAGTGTGCCCGAGTGGTGGGAATCCATGGACGGCCTGACGAAGGCCGATCTGGTGGCCATTCCCTCTACCACCATGCTCACCGCAGGCGACATCGCATTCCGTCTGAAATCGGCGCAGGTGCACGCGGTCATTGCGGACGCAGCGGCGGCCGAGCGCGTCGATCAGGCGGGCGCCGGCCGGCTCAAGGTCCGGATCCAGGTCGGAGGTCCGCCCCGACCCGGATGGACAGGATACGAAGAGGCCCTGGCCGGTGCGCCGGCCGAGCGGACGCCCCTCGCCACATCGGGGTACGGGCCTGCCCTCGTCTACTTCACGTCGGGAACCACCGGACCCCCCAAGATGGTGCTGCATAGCCATGCCAGCTACGGGCTCGGACACCGGATCACCGCTGACTTCTGGCTTCGGCTCCGGCCCGGTGACGTTCACTGGAACCTGTCCGATACGGGTTGGGCGAAGACCGCCTATGCGGGGTACTTCGGCCCCTGGATACATGGAGCCACCGTCTTTCTGTCGCATCACCCGGGGAAATTCGATCCTCGCCACGTGCTCGATGTTCTCGAGCATTTCCCCGTCGATTCCATGTGCGCCCCTCCTACGGTATACCGCATGCTGGTCCAGGAGCCGCTGGACAACTTCCATCCCAAGGCTCTTCGCCAGTGCCGAGCAGCAGGCGAGGCCCTGAATCCAGAGGTTCTGGACCGGTGGCGCGACGGCGCGGGAGTCACGATCCGCGAAGGGTACGGGCAGACCGAAACGGTTCTACTATGCGGGAGCCTGGGCGATCTGCCGGTCAAGCCAGGATCCATGGGGCTTCCCCCTCCGGGAATCGACGTGGCGGTGATCGACGAAGATGGTCGGCGACTTCCTCCCGGCCAGGCCGGGGAGATTGCCGTGCGTATCGAACCGGAGGTCCCCGTTGGCCTTTTCCGGGAGTACTGGCGGAACCCGGAGGCCACGAAGAAGTGCTTCCGCCAGGGCTGGTACCGTACAGGCGATTCGGCCCGGGTCGACGAAGAGGGATACTTCTGGTTTGTGGCGCGAACGGACGACATCATCACCAGCTCCGCGTACCGGATCGGACCCTTCGAGGTCGAGAACGCGTTGATGGAGCATCCGGCCGTGGCAGAGGTCGCCGTGGTGGGCAAACCCGATCCGGCGCGGACCGAGATCGTGAAGGCCTTCATTGTCCTGGCCAAGGGATTCGAACCCTCGTCGGACCTGGCAGAGGAGCTCCAGGAGCACGTCAAGGAGGCGACGGCCCCCTACAAGTATCCGAGGGAGATCGAATTCATGACGGAGCTCCCCAAGACCGTAACCGGGAAGATCCGCCGGGTGGAGTTGAGGAAGCGGTAGAGAAAGGATCTCCAGACCTGGAGGGCTTTCGAGGTCCCCAGTGGAAGATCCGCGCGGCCCGCCCCCCCGGTCGAGCCCGGGTATGAGTGTGACGTACGGATCAATCGTCCAGGCGAGTGCCCAGGACGCCCGGAGACGTGTCGGTCGCAGACGGGTAGAGGCTCGGGCCGCGCAGCTCCGCGGGGAGCGGCAGAGCGCGGCGGCGGATCATCTCCTGGATCCCTCGCAGCACGTCACGGCGCGCGACGATGCCCACCAACTTGCCTTGCACGAGAATCGGTAGGCGGCGCTGGTGGTGGGTCAGGAAGAAGTCGGCGAGGGAATAGAGCCCGGCCTCGGGGGGTGCCGTATAGGTCGGGGCGCTCATGAACTCGGCGACCGAGCGAAGGCGCTCGTGTTCGGCGTCGCTGTACTGTCCCACGGCGAGGACCCTCAGGCAGTCCCGTTCCGAGAGAATGCCGACCAGGCGACGCTCGTCGGCTACGACCGGCAATCCCGAAAGGTCTTTCCGAAGGAGCACTCCGATGGCCTCTGCGATCGACGCATCGGAGCGCACGGCCACCGGTCGAGCGGACATGATGTCTGCGGCGGTGAGCATCGTTGCTCTGGTCATATGGACCCCCTGTTCCTTGCTTCGGCGCATCTCGATCGGGCGTCCGCGGAGCACGGGCAGCCACCGGTCCCCACCCTGCCGCAGGTCGTGGGGGGTGGGCGCCCCAGCCAGAAAAGGTGAAGGCCGAGGGCCAGCATCATGAATGCCACGGCGAACAACGCGGCAGCGAGGTGTCCGATCCACGTGATCACCATGCCCGTGCAACCTCCTGGAAGTCCGAAACGCGTTCAAGGAAGAGGGGGGTGGGCCGGAGCGCGACGTCCGTGCCCTCAGTCTCCAGAAAGAGCGCGGCCACTCCTTCCCGGATTGCCAGATCGTAGCCTCGCTCCGCCCCCGCAACGGAGAGCGCGGTGGCCCATGCATCCGCCGTGGCTGCCCTTGCATGGACGACGCTCACCGACGCGCCTGTGAAGGGGATGGCCGCTCCCGTCCGGGGATCGATGAGATGTGCTCGCGGGCCTTCTTCCGTCGCGCGGAAGTTCCGGTAGTCACCCGACGTGGCGATGGCCTGGCCAACGAGCCCCAGGCGGATCCCCAGCCGTCGCTGTTGCGGCACCGGTCGCTCGATGCCGACGCTCCAAGCTTCTCCAACGCGCTTGGGAGCCCCAGCCCGCAGCTCCCCCCCGATCTCGACGAGATACCGGGTGAGCCCGCGGGCCTCGAGGAGCGCCGCGATGAGGTCGACCGCGTACCCTTTCGCGATGGCTGACAGATCGAGGCTGATCTCCTGATGGCCCTTTGCCAGCGTGCGACTGCTGGGATCGAGGGAGAGCCGGTGACTTCCGACCCGCTGGCGCAGCGCATCCAGGTTCGGAGCGCTGGGCGGCACGGGTTCCGGCTCCTCAGCGCCGAAGCCCCATGCATTGACGAGGGGCCCTACGGTGACGTCGAAGGCGCCGTCCGAGCGATCGCTGATCTCCTGAGCGAGGGTAAGTACTTCGACGAGCTCGGGACTGATGTCGAACAGCTCGCCGCCACCGTAGCGGTTGAATCTCGAAACCTCCGAGGTCGAATCGTAAGTGGACATCAGGGCGTTCACACGAGCGAGCACGCTATCGATGCCGTGGGTGAGCTCCGCCTCCGTGGCGACGTCGATCTCGGCGTCGATCTTGACGCGGTACGTCGTGCCCATGGTGGAGCCCGACCACTCGCGTACGGTCTCGTCCTCTTTCGTGGGCTGTCCCGCGAACGTGAGCAGGGCCAGAGTCACCAACCCGAGTGTGAGGGCGGCTGCCACCCGCGGGTCGAGGTGTCCGGACACCCGGACGGCACGTTCAGGAGCCGAAGTCATCATAGCGTATGCCTTCTGGAGGGACTCCGAGGTTGTCGAGCATCGTTCGGCAGGCAGCGATCATGGCAGGCGGTCCGCACAGGTAGTACTCCACATCCTCCGGTGAGGGGTGGGCTTGCAGGTAGCTCGCAGAGAGAACCTGGTGGATGAAGCCGACGTACCCGTCCCAACGGTCTTCCGGCGCAGGATCGGACAGGGCGAGGTGCCATTCGAAATTCCGGTACTCCGCAGCCAGGTGAGTGAAGAGGTCGACGTAGAAGGCTTCCTTCAGGCTTCGAGCTCCGTACCAGAACGAAATGCGCCGACGGGTGCGAAGCCGCTCGAGCTGGTCGAGGATGTGCGCCCGCATGGGGGCCATCCCGGCGCCGCCTCCGACGAAGACCATCTCGGCGTCGGTCTCAGGAGCAAAGAAATCGCCGAAGGGGCCCGTCATTCCGACGGGATCACCGGGCTTCAGGCTGAAGAGATAGGACGAAACCACCCCTGGAGGCACGTCGGGGCTACCGACAGGAGGGGTCGCGATCCGAACGTTCAGCATCACCAGGCCCCGTTCGAAGGGGGCGTTGGCCATCGAATAGGCGCGGCTCACGGGCAGATCGCATCCCGCCTCCAGGTCCAAGAGGCCGTACCGCTCCCATTCGAGCCGGTACTCGTTGGCGATGTCGAAGTCCGCGAAACGGGCCCGGTAAGGGGGGCATTCGATCTGAACGTATCCCCCGGCGCGAAAATCGAGCTCGTCACCCTCCGTGAGCTCGATGGTGATCTCCCTGATGAACGTCGCCACGTTGTGCGCGGCGCGAATTACCCCCGACCAGCGTCGCACGCCGAGGATCTCCGGGGGGATCTCCACCGCGATGTCGCGGCGAACCTTCGTCTGGCAAGCCAGCCGCCACCCGTCCCGCGCCTGCACCCGGCTTATGTGTGCGGTCTCGGTCGGAAGGAGGGGGCCTACGCCCTCTCTGACCCGGACGCGGCACGCGCCACAGGTCCCCTGACCCCCGCAGGCCGCCGGCAGGTAGATGCCTCCCTGGGTGAGGAGGGAAAGGAGGGTGTCGGTCGCCTGGCCCCGGACGTCGTTGGCTTCTCCGCCCACTATGAGGACGCGGACCGATCCGGCGGGAATCAAGATGCGCCTGGCGGCCAACATCAGTCCGACCAGCAGAAGGATGGTCATGGTGAAGACCGCGACTGCGGCAAGAACGGTCGACATCATCGAAGCCCGCTCGCAACGGCATCCACGGTCCCGTCCCCAATCACAAAACGATTCCCGAAAAGACCATGAACGCCATCGACATCAACCCGACAACCATGAACGTCATACCGAGGCCACGCAGGGCGGCAGGTGGATTGCTGTACCGCAGGCGCTCACGGATTGCTGCAAGGGCGACGATCGCGATGGCCCACCCCAGTCCGGATCCGAGTCCATATACGGCGCTCTCGCTGAGCGTATAATCTCGCTCGACCATGAAGAGAGAGCCGCCGAGGATGGCGCAGTTCACGGCGATTAGTGGGAGGAATACGCCCAGGGCGTGATAGAGGGCGGGGAAGTACCGATCGATGATCATCTCGACGATCTGAACGAGGGCTGCGATCGTCCCGATCAGAACGAGGTAGGTGAGAAAGGACAGATCGAGCTCCGGAGCTCCAAGCCACGCCAGAGCCCCGGGCTCGAGTAGACTTTCGTTGAGCAGCTGGTTGAGTGGCACGGTGATGGCGAGCATGACGACGACCGCGCCCCCGAGTCCGAGGGCCGTCTCGACCTTCCGGGACACGGCCAGGAAGGAGCACATGCCCAGGAAGAAGGAGAGTGCGAGGTTTTCAACGAAGACGGACTTCGCCGCCAGACTCAGATAGTGTTCCAACCGTGAACTCCTCTTCGATTTGGTTTGGCCGCCAACTCCGAAGGACCCAGATGAACACCCCGATGAGCAGTGAGGCGGCCGGCGCGAGGGC
>JAHEKK010000273.1 GCA_024638395.1 Gemmatimonadota bacterium
CCCCTTTGCATCCGCGGCGGCCCGGATCGACCGGCTTACCCTCTCGTCGTCCCCATCACTAGACGAATGGAGCCGCTAGTCTGAAACGCCGCGCTTTCATGCCCGGTTCCCCGCTCGGCCTCGTGAGACTTTCTCTTGGCCCGACCAGGGACGTGCGGTCTGAAGGGGTACGGCCGATGGCCGAATCTCTTTCTGGAGATCAGGCCTCACCGGCGAGTCGGGCGCGCATCGGTTCAAGCACGCCGCCCCGGGAGAATCCCTTATAGAGGGCGTGGCTCGGGGGGGGCAATCGGTCCTTCGACCGCTTCGCCAGCTCGGCGGCGGCCTCGACCGTCGCCGTCGCCTCCGCTTCCACCTCAGAGAGCGCCGACTCGTCGAAGCCCCGCCGTGAGAGGTAGGCCTCGTACAGTCCGACGGGATCCCGGCGCCCCCAGCGGTGGAACCAATCCTCCGGGAACGCCTCTCGGGCCTCCCTTTCGTCGTGGGTGGCATGGCCGCCCATTCTGAACGTCTCCGCCAGGATCATGATGGGCCCCTTCCCCGCGATGCACCGCTCCCGCGCCATGGCGGTCACGGCAAAGACGTCGAGCACGTTGTTGCCGTCGGCGACGAACGAGTCCATATCGTAGGCGTCCGGCCAGGCCGCGAGAGAACCGGCGCCGTGCTGACTCAGGGGCGTCCCCAGGGCGACCTGGTTGTTCTGGACGATGAAGATGGCGGGTACGTTCAGCTTCTGGGCAAGCACGAATCCCTCGTGGCACGCGGCGGTCTTGGTGGCGCCGTCTCCGACCCACGTGAGGGCAACCCTCGTCTCGCCCCGTTGTTGGAACGCCATTGCGGCGCCGGCTACGATGCAGACGCTGGTGCCCATGTGACTGATCGGCTGGATGACTCCCTTGGCCAGGTCGCCGATGTGAAGGTCGCGCCCGCCGCTGGGCGAATCGGCCGTCCCCAGATAACCCCGGAAGGTGGCCTCGATCTCCATACCCATCATGTGGCACGCCCCCGCGTTGCGGATCATGGGGCTTACCACGTCCACCTGGGGGTCCAGGGCGGTCACGGCCCCCACCGTAGTCGCCTCCTCCCCGACCCCCAGCCAGGCCTTGCTGATGACTCCTTGGCGAACCCAACGCTTGAGTCCGATGTCCTGCAGCCGTGTGAGCAGCAGGTCGCGGTAGATCGTCAGCAGGTCCCGGTCGGAAAGCCCCTCCACGCGTGCCTGGCGGTCCGGGTCTGAGCTGAGACGCTCCCCGAAGGCCTGAACCAGATCGGGATCGGGGGTCCAGTCCACGTACTCCGGGGGGTCGAACGCGGGATACCGTTTCAAGGCAGGGTCTCGTGACGGGTGAGGCGGGGTCGCACGAGAAGAAGGTATGCAGGCAGGGATGGGCGCAAAACCGCCAGGGCGGTGGGCAACAGCAGCCAGGAGAGGGACGAGGGTGGGAAGGACCTCGGGGCACGATCCAACCCCCCAGGCCTCGCGGGGCCCTTGGAACCCACCCCCGCGCTCAACCTCTGGAAACAAGCGGTCTTCCAGGAATACCCCACTAGTATCGAACCCGGACGAACGGCTGTCATTCTCATTATGGCGCGGGTCCGGAGTGTGGATGATGACGATTGCACGGGGTCTCGGTTCGTAGACAGATTACCCATCCATGACCGCTTCTACCGATGTGCATCTCCCAACGCCGGAACGGCGGCGGGTTGCAGCCTCCGTTGCCCTGGCCCTCCTCCAGGTCATCCAGCAGCAGGATCATCCCACCGAGGTATTCGAAGACGAGGATGTATCCCGCACGCTGCCCCGGCGGCTGGGACTGAGTGAGGTGGTGGACCGTCAGGTCCGGCTGTACCGGGAGAACGCCCGTCGGGGACACAAGCTGACCGACTCCGAGTTGGCCGAGCTGATGAAGCTGGTGATGAAGCGCCCCGATTCACCCGAGGTCTTCTTCGAGGTCGGAGGGCGCCTGGCGGGGGACCTCACGGGCTCGATGGTCAGGATGCTACCCGGGGGGATGAGGACGTTCGTGCTGAAGGGTAGGATCTCAAAGCGCCTGCGCCGCCTGTTCGGCCGCCGGATCGGCGCCTTTGCATCCGGCCCGTTCGTCCTGGAGGGGTCGGCGTTGCCCTTCGTTCAGGTAGATCCCGGAGGCGACGCCTGCCATCTGGTTGCCGGATTCTGTCAACGCGCCCTACGGGACGCCCTGGGGAAGGAAGTGCTTGTGGTGGAACAGTCGTGTCAGACCAGGGGACAGAGCGTGTGCCGCTGGGCGATGGTGGAGGCTTCCGATGGCTGACGCGTCTCCCAAGGGGGTGGCGGTCGAAGCCGCGGCCCGTCTGGATTCCTTCCTGCGGAACGCCGTCGAGTCGCCATTGATGCGGGGCCTGAAGTCCGACGATCCCGAAGTCCTGAAGTCGGGGGTCGAGCAGGCTCTTGCCGCAATCCAGGACCTGCACTTCCTCGCCGACCGGGCGGCTGGCGAGCGGGCGATCCACGATCTCGCCGAGCTGGTGGAGGAGACCGTGGAGCGGTACGGAAGAACGTCGTCCATTCCCATTGCGGTGACCGCCGCCGAGGATCTTCCCCAGGTTCGGGTCGACAGTGAGGCTCTGGCCGACGCTCTCGTGCTCGTGCTCCACAATGCCGAGCATTTCGGGGCCGGAGCACCGGTTCGGGTGGAGCTGGGGGGAGACGACGCCTACGCCTCGGTCGTGGTACGGGACAACGGTCCCGGCTTTACCGCGGAGGCCTTGAGCCGGGCCTACGACCCCTTCTATTCCACTTCCGAGCGAGGGCTGGGATTGGGCCTTCCCCAGGCCAGGCATCTCATCGAGTCGATGGGCGGGGAGATCCACTTGCGGAACGGACCGGAGGGAGGCGTCGTGGAGCTGTCGTTGCCCACGGCGTAGGGGCCGGCGGGGGGCCGAGAGGGGTCCCCGATGAGCGGTCCTGAAGGACCCCCTCAGACGTATCCGTACACGTGGTATAGCATCACGTACACCGCGAGTCCCGTGAGGGATACGTACGCCCAGACCGGGAACGTCCAACGTGCCAGGCGCCGATGCTCCACGAACCGCTCTTGCTTGGCGAACCACAGGAGGCGAAGCACCAGCGGGAGGACCACGACGGCCAGGATCATGTGGGAGAAGAGGATCCCCAGGTAGAAGGTCCGGGCGGCGTCGGGGCCGGCGAACCGGTGTGTGCCCGTGAGGGCGAAGCGCGTGACGTAGAGTACGAGGAACACACCGGACGCCGTGACCGCTCCCAACATGCACCGGCGGTGGGCATCGCGGTCGCCCCTGCGGATATAGGTCAGGCCGGCCATGAGGAGGATGAAACTGGTGAGGTTCAGCGTGGCGTTGACGGGCGCCAGGACGTTCCCGATGGCCTCCGCGTTCACGAAAGAGCCGTTCCGGCCGACGTGTGGAGGTCGCGGTTCGGCGCCGCCCCGGCTCCGTCCATGGGAGCACCAGCCCAGCCCCAGGCAGCGAGGGCGACGGACATCGAGAGGAGTCCGGCGGCCAGCAGGGTATGGGTCGATACAGCCGCGGGATGGAGCTGGACTGCGACCGACAGGAACCCCAGGGCGACCTGCGCCAACACCCCGATGAGGAGTCCGCCGACGAGACGCCGGGGGACGGGTCCGGAGTAGGTCCGGAGCACGTGGACCGCAGCGGCCACCGTGGTCGCCGCGAGAGCCAGCCCCAAGGCCCGGTGGCCGAAGTGGAGCTGGACCATCCAGTGGTCGAGGGGAGGGATGACGCGCCCCAGGCAGAGTGGGACGTCCGGACAGGCGACACCGGCGTCGGTGTGGCGAACCAGGGCACCGAGGATGGACTGGGCGAAGACCAGGCCGGCGATCAGCAGGCCCACACGTAGGAGGCCCGAGCCGGCCGGGTTGGGCCGCTCCTGCCACCCACGGCTCGTTACGACCGTCAGAACGGTCAGCAGGCCGAGGAACAGGAAAGCCAAGGCGAGGTGGCTGGTCGAGATGGCGTCAGGCAGCCGGTAGATGACCGTCAGGCCGCCCAGGACGGATTGGATCAGCAGCAGTGCGATTCCGGCGAGGGTGGTCCGTTGAAGGGACGGACGGGGAGGAGCCTGTCTCCACAGCACCACCGTGGCGACGATGAAGAGGAGGACGAGCGCGCCGGCCCACAACCGGTGGAGATGCTCCCAGAAGACACCGCCCGTCATCTCCGGCGTCATGGTCCCGAAGCACGTGGGCCAGTCGGGGCACGCCAGACTCGACTCGGTGGCGTGCACGATGCTCCCGAGGAGGAGCAGGGCCAGGGTCCAGGCCAAGGTGGCGGCGAAGAGACGGTGGGCCATCGCGGGGGTGTCTGGGGGCTGGAGGGGCCCGAAGACTAACCTTCCCGGTGCGCCGGGAAAATCGTTCCGGGGCGGGTCGCCTCGGCCCGGCGGATAAACATTTGTAGTGATGGAGAGGGGCGGTTACCTTCTCCGGCCACCCAAGCACCGTGGTCGTGGAGGCTACCCGGCACGGTTGGTGCGGGTGTATACCGGTTTCGACCGCAGTGCCTCCGGTCCAAGAGAAGGATGACCAACCCATGACCACGGCCGAAACGGGGCGCTCCGCCCCTGGGCCGGGGCGATTCCTCAGACGACTCGCCCCGCGGCTGAAGCCGTACCTGGGGTATCTGTCCATCACATCGGTGCTCATCCTCATCGGGACGGCCATCGGCCTGGCCTTCCCCCTGATCGTCAGGAATCTTCTCGACGCGGCGTTTCTCGACGGAAGTGCCCGTCTCCTGAATCTGATCGCCATAGGCCTGCTGGCACTGTTCGCCGTCGACGCCTTCGTCCACTTCCTGATGACGTACCTGACGACCTCCGTCTCCGAGCGTGTGGTTGCGGATCTCCGCAGGGACCTCTTCGACCATCTGGTGGGCTTGGCGCCCGGGTTTTTCGAGACCGGTCGCGTAGGAGAACTAGGATCTCGGTTCTCATCTGACGCCGGCCGGATCCAGGACGTCATTCGCTTCGGGATCCCAGAGCTGGTGCGCCAGGGGCTCTACCTGGCCGGGGCCATCGTACTCGTGACGATCACCCACGCCAAGCTGACGCTCATCACCATGATCGCCATTCCCTTCGCAGCGGCCGTCGGGATGGCCTTCGGGCGACGAGTGAAGCGTTTCAGCACGAGAGTGCAGGATTCGTTGGCATTGGCCGTCGCCCGGGCGGAGCAGGTCTTCACCCAGATCCGGGTGGTCCAGAGCTTCGGTCAGGCCCGGGCCGAGAGCCATGAGTTCAGCC
>JAHEKK010000274.1:0-4313 GCA_024638395.1 Gemmatimonadota bacterium
GTACGAAGTTCCCCCGTCCGTTCACCTGCACTCGCTCCCCACCCACGGTCAACCGGGCCCCCTCGGACCGGCCGGTCTCGATGTAGCCGGTCACCCTCTCCAATTGGGCCTCCGAGACAATAGCCCCCAGTCGGGTGCTTTCGTCCATCGGGTCCCCGACGGTGGCTTTGGCTGCTCGGTCGGTGAGGCCGTCGAGGAACTCGTCGTACACCTCGGACTGCACGAGAATCCTGCTTCCGGCCGCGCACACCTCACCCTTGCCGTAGAAGATCCCGGAGCTGGCGCCTCGGATTGCCGAGGCGATGTCGGCGTCGGCGAAGACCACGTTGGGAGACTTGCCGCCCAGCTCGAGAGACACCTTCTTGACCGTCTCCGCGGCCTCCCGCATGACGATCTTGCCGACCTCGGTCGACCCCGTGAAGGAGATCGCATCTACGTCCGGATGACGAACGAGGGCCGCCCCCGTGGTCTCGCCGAACCCGGGCACCACGTTCACGACGCCGGGGGGGAACCCTGCTTCCGCCGCCAGTTCGGCGAACAGCAGAGCGGTAAGAGGCGTCTCCTCGGCGGGCTTGATCACCACCGCGTTTCCGCAGGCCAGGGCAGGGGCGCACTTCCACCCGACCATGGACAGGGGGAAGTTCCAGGGGATGATGATTCCCACGACCCCCACCGGTTCCCGCAGGGTGTAGTTCAAGAAGGGCCCGGCCACCGGGATCGTGTCGCCCTGGACTTTGTCCGCCAACCCCGCGAAGTACCGGAAGTTCGTGACGACGCTGGGGACGTCGATCTTCCGCGACTCGAAGTACGGCTTCCCGTTGTCCTGGGTCTCCAGCCTCCCGAGCTCGTCGGCGTTGGCCTCGATCAGATCGGCCAGGCGCCACATCAGGGCCGACCGCTTGTGTGGATTCATGCCCCGCCACGGCTTTCCGGCCATGGCCGACCGGGCCGCCGCCACCGCCCGGGCCACATCGGCGACGCCGCCGTGGGCCACGTGGACGATCAGCTCGCCGGTCGCGGGATTGATGTCTTCGAACGTCTCGCCCGACTGGGCGTCGGACCACTCGTTCCCGATCCAGAGCTGATTCTTGATGGACAAGCGTCAGTTCCCGGTGAACTGAGGCTTCCGCTTCTCGACGTAGGCCGTGAGACCTTCCCGCGCGTCCTGGCTCGCGAAGAGCTGCTGCTGGAGTTCCCGCTCCAGGGCCAGAGCGGTGTCGAAGGGGAGCTCGCCGCCCGTCTGCACCGACCGCTTGATGTTGCCGATGGCTTTGGAGGCCATGTTCGGGGGCGTGAACTGCTTGGCGTATTCCATGACCTTGGCCATGAAGTCGTCGTTGCTCTCGGCTTCCCAGACCTGGTTCACGATGCCCAGTTCCTGTGCCCTGTCGAACCCGAAGGTCTCGCCTGTTGCCATCAACTCGATCGCTCGGGACTTGCCGACCAGCCGGGTGAGGCGCTGCGTGCCGCCGGTTCCGGGGAGCACGCCGAGACTGACCTCGGGGAGCCCGACTTTCGCGTTCCCGGCTCGCGCAACCCGGAGGTCCGCCGCCATGGCGATCTCGAGTCCTCCGCCCACGGTATGGCCGTTCAGGGCGGCGATGATGAGCTTGGGCGTGTGCTCGAGGCGATTCAGGGTCTCATTCGCGTGGAGGCAGAAGCAGTATTTGAAGCCGGAAGTGACCTCGGCGAGCATGCTGATATTGGCTCCGGCGGAGAAGAACTTCTCACCTTTCCCGGTGATCACGATGACGTAGACGTCGTCCGCAAATCGGGCACGGACGATGGCGTCGTCGAGCTGGCGCATCATCTCGTGGGTGTAGGTGTTCGCGGGGGGATCGTCGAGTGTGATGAGGGCGACGCCGTCTGCAGCCTCGTAGTGTATCAGAACCTTGTCGGACATCGATGGGGTATCCTCTGGAAAAACCCGGATGGGACGTGAGATTTGGACAGGGGAAAAGATAACACACGGGACGAGGGGCCCGGACCGCGGCCCGCGACCCATGAGCGCGGCTCGCTGGGGTGTGCGATGGGCCTTCAATCCGCTGTCGTCTCCGACCGTCCGTGGCGTCGCTGATGCGGCCCGAGCCCCTGGAGGTGCTGCAGCAATGGGGGGTCCGACGGGGCAGGATGCGGCGTCGGAGGGTCCGGATCGCCTGGGCCGCCGCTCGGACCCTCGGGATGGTCGGGGCCCTCGCCGGCATCGTCGAAGGGCAGACGCCCCAGGGGACGACGGGGGACACCATCCTCGTGTCGGAGGGGACACGGCCCGCCCTCGAGATCCCGGGACCGCTGCCGGAGTTGAGCCGGTTTCTTCCCGACGGCATCCAATCCCAGGCGGGTGTCGATTGGATCCGGTCCTGGGAGGTCGGCGCGGCCCAGGGCAGGCGGCTGCGAAGCGCGGTATACCTGGAGTTGCGCAAGAGCGGTCTGAGCGTGGACAGCGCCGGCGCCCAGCAGGCCGTGTCGAGTGTGGAGGCGGCCCTTGCTTCTCTGGACGAAGTGCCGGCCCCGCTCCCGCTTCACTTGTCTCTGTCGGTTTCCGAAGCGTCCCGGCTGGCCGGAGACGCCCGGCGGGCCTTCGAGGCTCGTCGCTGGAGCGACGCGGCCCTCCAATCCCTCCAGGCGGGCGACGCTCTCCGGGAGGTGATGCCCCGTACGGTGGCGCTGACCCTCATCGAGGCCGGCGAAGTGGCGCTGCGGAATCACATTGGCCGGCCGGAGACCAACGAGCTCGTGACGGGCGTGACCGTCGAGGCCGCGCGAAGGGCTGCCCGCCTGCTTCAATGGGCCCGAAGCGGCATTGCAGCGGGCAACGAATGGAGGGCCATCCAACGGGCGTATTACGCATGTCGGTTGCTCGGGGTCGTACTACCTTGAGGCTCGCGGCGGCCTCAGGCGGCACCAAAGGCCGGGGGAACCGGTAGATTACATTGCCCCTCCGGTTCGTATTGGAGTTAGAGGGTTGACGTCGGAGGCGCAGGTCCGGGTCCGTCGCGCCCACTGCGGTGGGATTCCAGACATTGGAGCGGGAAGCACATGAACACGACTGTTCGGGGACTCCTCGGAGGGACGATTCTGGGGTTGGCCCTCTTGCCTCTATCCTCGCCCGCCAACGGCCAGGAAGAACGGGTGGTCCGCGTTCCCGTCACGGGCGTCGTCGAGATGGGGCTGGCTCCCTTCGTCGAGCGGGCCATCCAGGAAGCCGATCTTGCCGGGGCGTCGGCCGTGATTCTGGATATCGATACACCCGGTGGCCGAGTCGACGCGGCAGAACGCATCATCAATGCGCTCAGCAGGGCCCCCGTTCCCGTCTATGCCTGGGTGAACACCCACGCCTATTCGGCGGGCGCCATGATCGCCCTCGCGACGGATCGCGTCTTCATGCAGCCCGGCGCCGTCATGGGCGCCGCAACTCCCGTCGACGGGCAGGGGACCAAGGCGTCCGAGAAGATCGTCTCGGCCATGCGGGCCCAGATGCGGGCGTTGGCGGAGGCCAACGGCCTCGACCCCCGCGTCGCAGAGGCCATGGTGGACGAGGACATCGCCATAGAAGGGGTCGTCGACGCTGGGAAGCTCCTGACCCTCACGACGGCGGAAGCCGAAGCCATCGGTTTTGCAGAATCCGTTGACGGCTGGCAGAACCTGATGGCTCGCCTGGACCTGGCCGGTGCGGCCGTCCAGGAAGCCGAGGTCAACTGGGCCGAGCGCCTGGTCCGGTTCTTCACCCATCCGGTGGTGGCGCCCTTCCTCCTGTCGCTCGGATTCCTCGGCCTGATCGTGGAGATCAAGACCGCGGGCTTCGGCTTGGCGGGCGCCGCAGGGCTCCTTTCTCTGGCCCTGTTCTTCGGCGCCCACCTCCTGATCGGGCTGGCGGGGGCCGAGGACCTGATCCTCGTCGCCGCCGGGGTCCTTCTCGTGGGGCTCGAGGTCTTCGTGATCCCCGGGTTCGGTGTGTTCGGCCTGGCCGGAGGCGCGGCATTGCTGGGCGGTCTCCTCATGACCCAGGTGGGTGACCTCCCCACCTCGTCGGATTTCACCCGGGCCACCGGCGTCGTCAGTGGAGCGCTTCTGCTCTTGATCTTCACGGCCTGGGCCTTGATCCGGAACCTGCCCAACAGCCTCCGCCTTCGTCGCAGCGGCGTCCTCCTTCCCGAATCGACGGACCGGGCCGAGGGGTACGTATCAGCCGCGGTGCGGGGGGAGCTGGTCGGTGCCGAGGGTGTGGCGATCACGTCCCTCCGGCCGGCGGGCGTCGGACTCTTCGAGGGGGAACGCCTCGACGTGGTGTCCGACTCCCAATGGATCGAAGA
>JAHEKK010000274.1:4323-5275 GCA_024638395.1 Gemmatimonadota bacterium
CGTCGTGCGCCCCCTATAGTCCCAGTGGATCCGTTCTCCTTGGATCCGGTCACCGTGGATCGTGTTCGGTCCTCGGCACTCCTGCAGCGGCGTGTCCGTCCGCTTCCGCGGATCCCACGGCCGACGCAGCCTGAACTTCCCATCCCAAGGAAGGACCCTCATGTCGCCTGACGTCGTCTTCCTCCCTGCCGCAATTCTCTTCCTGACGGTCGTGACCATCCTCATCCTGAGTTGGGCGGTGCCCGTCCGGCTCTGGATCGAGGCCATTTTCTCCGGCGTGCGCCTGAGCCTCGGCAGCCTCGTGGGCATGAGGCTCCGGAAGGTGAGTCCCCCCGCCGTCGTACGGCCTCTGATCGCGGCCACCAAGGCGGGCCTCCACATGGAGGCATCTCAACTCGAGGCCCACTACCTGGCCGGAGGCGACGTGGACCGGGTGGTGAGGGCCCTCATCAGCGCCGACAAGGCCGCAATCGACCTTCCCTTCCAACAGGCCGCGGCCATCGATCTGGCGGGCCGCGACGTGTTCGAGGCCGTGCAGGTCTCGGTGAACCCGAAAGTGGTCCAGACCCCGCGGGTGGCGGCCATGGCGAAGGACGGGATCCAGCTCATCGCGGTGGCCAGGGTAACGGTACGGGCCAACATCAACAGGCTCGTCGGAGGCGCCGGCGAGGAGACGATCCTGGCTCGCGTGGGGGAGGGCATCGTGTCGACGATCGGGTCGGCGGACAGTCATGCCGCCGTCCTCGAGAATCCCGATGCCATTTCGAAGACGGTTCTCCAGAAGGGACTCGACTCGGGCACGGCTTTCGAGATCCTCTCCATCGACATCGCAGACGTGGATGTGGGCAAGAACATCGGTGCGGAGCTCCAGGCCGATCAGGCCGAGGCCGACAAGCGCGTCGCTCAGGCCCGGGCCGAGGAGCGGCGAGCCATGGCCGTGGCCCAGGAGCAG
>JAHEKK010000275.1 GCA_024638395.1 Gemmatimonadota bacterium
TCTTCTCGGGGTTCTCCGCCCGAGAGATCAGATCGTTGATGTTGCTCTTGATGACGGTCGAAAGCTTCGTGAAGATGCTCATCCTCAGGCCTCCCCTCCCAAACCGGCCAGATCCCTGATTCGGGCGGCATGGGAGGAAGCGGCCATCTGCACGCTCTCCAGCGAAGCCCGCAATTCGTCGAAGTCCAGGCTTCCGAGCTGCATCGTGTCGCTCAGGATCAATTCACCCTCCTCGATCCCGTAGGCGCCGTGGACGACGTCCGTGGCGTTCAGGCGCAGCAGCGTCTCGTACAGCACGCCCAGGTGCTCGGAGTGCTCGGGGAGATTCATGACCTTCAGGCGCACCAGAAGGAGTGGGTCCGAGTGATGTACGACGATGGAAGGACCTCCGTCTTCGGTCCGGACGAGGAACATCCCGTCGTCGACCTCCTCGAAGTCCATGTCCATGCGTATCAAATAGCTTTCAAGATCCTCGCGGGTTACCATGACCCTTCTTCCCTTGGGTGTACCTGAGCGTCCAATCGACGCTCGTGCAATCGCCGTACGCACCGGCGAGCGAGTTCGTTTCGGGCGGAAACTAACACGGCCTAACCAGCCCGGGCCACGCTGAGGAGTGGCGCCAGGTATTCCCCGGTGTGAGACCCCGTGTCCTCGGCCACCTGCTCGGGCGTGCCTTCCACGACAATACGGCCGCCACCGTCTCCGCCTTCAGGCCCCAGATCAATGATCCAATCGGCGGTCTTGACCACCTGGAGATTGTGCTCGATGACCACCACCGTATTACCCCGGTCGACGAGTCGGTGCAAGACGTCGAGGAGGATGCGGACATCCTCGAAGTGTAGGCCGGTCGTCGGCTCGTCCAGGATGTACATCGTCCGTCCGGTTGCCTTCTTCGAGAGCTCGGACGACAGCTTCACCCGCTGGGCCTCGCCCCCGGACAAGGTCGTGGCCGATTGCCCGAGGTGGACGTATCCGAGACCTACGTCGGAAAGCGTCTGGAGGCGCCGCTTGATCTGAGGCACGGCGTCGAAGAACTCCAGGGCCTCGTCCACCGTCATGTCCAGGACGTCGGCGATGTTCTTCCCCTTGTAGTAGACCTCGAGGGTCTCCCGGTTGTAACGCCGCCCCCGGCACACGTCACAGGGCACGTACACGTCGGGCAGGAAGTGCATTTCGATCTTGATCAGCCCGTCGCCCTGACAGGATTCGCAACGGCCTCCCTTCACGTTGAACGAAAAGCGCCCCGCTGGATAACCCCGGATCTGGGCCTCGGGCAGGCTGGCGAAGAGCTGCCGCACGGGCGTGAACAAGCCGGTGTATGTAGCCGGATTGGAACGGGGCGTCCGGCCGATGGGCGACTGGTCGACTTCGATGACCTTGTCGACATGCTCGATCCCGTCGATGCGGGCGTGCTTGCCGGCGACGGTCCGGGACCGGTAGAAATGACGAGACAGCGCCCGGTAGAGGGTTTCGTTCACCAGCGTGGACTTTCCCGACCCGCTGACGCCCGTAACCGCAATGAAGCACCCCAGGGGGAACGATGCGTCCACGTCCCTCAGATTGTGCTCCGACGCCCGGCGCAGAACCAATCGTTTGTCGGGGTCGGCCGGCCGGCGGACCTCCGGGATCGCGATCTCTCTTTCCCCCCTGAGATACGCCCCGGTGATGGAGCGGGGTTCGTCAGCGACGTCGTCCAGGGTGCCGTGGGCAACGACCTCGCCGCCCGCTCGTCCGGCGCCGGGCCCGAGGTCGACGATGTAGTCGGCCGCCCGGATGGTGTCCTCGTCGTGCTCGACCACCAGCACCGAATTGCCGAGGTCGCGGAGGGACTGGAGGGTCTCCAGGAGGCGATGGTTGTCTCGCTGATGGAGTCCGATGGATGGCTCATCCAGGATGTAGAGGACCCCTACCAGGCGGCTGCCGATCTGGGTCGCCAACCGGATCCGCTGGGATTCTCCACCGGAGAGCGTATCGGCTGAACGGCTCAAGCTGAGGTAGTCGAGTCCCACGTTCCGCAGGAATCCGAGGCGCTCTCGCACCTCTTTCAGAATGGGCCCCGCCACCGGGGCGGGCAGGGGGTCGCCCGGCGCTGCCCTGATCCCTTTCGGCAGCGGCTCGCCCTTCACCCGAATCGACTCCATGAACCGCAAGACGTCGCCGATGGACTGGTCTACCACGGCACTGATGGGCAGGCCTCCGATCCGGACGGATCGGGCAAAAGGACCCAGGCGGGAACCACCGCACGACGCGCACGTTTGACTGGACATGTATTGGTCGAGCTGCTCTCGAACGTGCTCCGAGCTCGTTTCGCGATACCGACGCTCGACGTTGGCTACGACCCCCTCCCACTTGTCCTCGTAGCTGCCGCTCATCTTCCCCGTCTTGTAGGGGAACTTGATCTTCATCCGACCCGAGCCGTGGAGGATCGCGCCCCGGGCCTCTTCGGGAAGGTCCTGCCAAGGGGACTTCGGGTCGAACTCGTAGGCGCCTGCCAGTCCGGGGATGACGGAGCGCTTCAGGTGCCCCCCGGGCTCTCCCCACGGGATGATCGCCCCCTCCAGGATGGAAAGGGATGGATCGGCGAGGAGAAGGGACCCGTTGACCTCCTTGGTCGTTCCGAGGCCGCCGCAATCAGGGCATGCGCCGTAGGGCGAGTTGAACGAAAACACCCTCGGCTCGAGTTCCGGGAAACTGGTTCCGCAGCTCGCACAGGCATAGTGCTCGCTGAAGAGGTGGGGAACGTCTTCCTTCCCCTTCCGCTGGAGGATCTGGACCACCCCATCCGCTGCGCGAAGGGCCGTCTCCACGGAATCCGACAGCCGCGTCCGGTCCTCTTCCTTCACTGTGAGACGGTCCACCACGATGCCGATGTCGTGATTCTCGTAACGGTTGAGCTTGGGAATCTCCCGGAGATCGTAGGTGGTGCCGTCCACGAGTGCCCTGACGAAGCCCTCCCTGCGGGCCTTGTCGAAGACGTCCCGAAACTCTCCCTTTCGCCCGCGTACCAGCGGAGCCACGACCTGGATCCGCGTGCCTTCTTTCATCTCGAGGAGGCGCTCGACGATCTGACTGGCCGACTGTCGCTTGATGGGCAGGTCGCAGTCAGGACAGAAGGGGGTCCCAACGCGAGCGTACAGGAGCCTCAGGTAGTCGTAGACCTCCGTCACCGTGCCCACGGTGGATCGGGGGTTCCGCGAGACCGACTTTTGTTCGATGGAGATCGCAGGCGAAAGGCCTTCGATTCCGTCGACGTCCGGCTTTTCCATCAAGCCCAGGAACTGCCGGGCGTACGCCGACAGCGACTCCACGTACCGGCGCTGTCCCTCTGCGTAGATGGTGTCGAAAGCCAGAGAGGACTTGCCGGATCCCGACAGCCCTGTGATGACCACCAGGCGCTCCCTCGGAATCTCCAGAGAGATGTTCCGGAGATTGTGCTCTCGGGCACCCCGAACGACGAGGGAACTCCGACCCACGGGTCAAGCGCTCCAATCGGTGCCGGCGAGCCCCACCGAGGGGAGTGCCACGGCCCCAGGTCCCGGGCGTGGCCACCGCCATGCCGTCACCCGGCGAGCGAGCCCCGAGCCTGGGCCTCCAGGCGGGCCACCCGCTCCTCGGTGGGCGGGTGGGTACGGAAGAGGCCCATGAGGGCACCCCCCCGCCCCGCGAAGGGATTGACGATGGCCAGCTGAGCTGCCGCCGGATTGACCTCCATGGGTACCCGCCGGGCGTTCTGCTCCAGGCTTCGGAGGGCGTCGGCCAGGTGGATCGGACGACCCGTGATCTCTCCTGCGGTCTTGTCGGCCTGGAACTCGTTCTGACGGCTGATGGCCATCTGGATGATGGCCGCGCCGATGGGAGCCACAATGGCCATGGCGATCACGGCGATGGGGTTCCGGTCGCCGTTCCGTCCTCCGCCCAGGATGGCGCCCCAGCGGGCGATGCTGGCCAGAATCCCCACGGCTCCCGCCATGGTGGCGGCGATGGTTCCCACGAGCATGTGCCGGTGCTTGATGTGTGCCAGCTCGTGGGCGGTCACGCCTTCCAGTTCCGCCGGTGAGAGAGCCTGGAGGATACCCTGTGTGAAGCAGACGACGGCGTGGGCCGGATTGCGGCCGGTGGCAAAAGCGTTGGGTTGAGGAGAGGGCGCGATGGCCACCGTCGGCATCGGGAGTCCGGCCCGCTGCCGGAGCCGGTCCACCATCTCGTAGAGGGCCGGGGCGTCGGCGGGCTCGATGACCCGGGCCCGGTACATCTTCAGCACCGCCCGGTCCGAGAACCAGTACATCCCCACGTTCATCACCACGGCGATACCGAAGGCTAGAACGGCACCACCCTGTCCACCCAGGGCGCCACCGACCACCGCGAGGAAGGCGGTCAGACCCGCCATCAAGAGAAAGACTTTGGTTTGTTGCATGGAATTAGACTCCTGACTTCCCTCTGAGAACCCGGAAACCGGGACCAGAAGATATCCCGAAGACCCAGGCCCGTGAAGGGATCTAGAGGGAGGAGGCTAGTACCCCCACTCCCGGAATAATGAGAACCCCCAGACCTTGGCCAACTGGAACGACAGATCGCCCAGACCCCGGAACCCTTCCCGGGTGCACCGGTCCTCCAGAAAGCCCTCCAGTGTGACGTCTCTCGGCACCTGTACCTCGACTCGCAGGCCCCAGCTATTGGTCACGGAAGTCGGATCGGCGCAGGCCCCTCGCTGGAACAGTCCCGCTAGAAACACGTCATCCGACACGTAGAGACCCGCCTCGATCTGTACGGCGTCGGCCCCGATGGCCGTGGTGGCCTGTGCCTGCTCAGACTGGGAGACGGACAGGTAGTCGATGGGTAGCTCCGGAGCCAGGAGATACCCGATCTGGCTCGCGACCTGGCCCAGGACGAGGTTCAGGCCGGCCCCCAACCCCGCCTGGGACTCGTTCACGAGGGCGGACGCCGGCTGGCCGAGGAGCAGATAGCTGATCAGATCGGCCTCCGAGATGGCCACCTCGGCATCGCTGGCCAGGGAAACCTGGGGCGCCAGAAGAGTCCCCGAAATGCTGGCCGTGATCGTGAGTGGCTGGCCTTCCCGCGTCTGGAGTCGGTTGACAGCCGTCACGTTCATGTCGGGGTTGAAACCCGGGGTTCCCAGGAAGCGGAAGTTCCCCTCGGTCATGTTGAAGGTCCTGGGCAGCCGTGAATAGGTACCCCGGACCACGTTCATGTCGCCCTGGAGGATGAGCTGTCCCGTTGACCGGTCGAAC
>JAHEKK010000276.1:0-3992 GCA_024638395.1 Gemmatimonadota bacterium
TCCGCCAGGGGGGCCGACGGGTCGATCACGTCGGTGGTGACGAAGAACACTGCCGGGACCTCGTATTCCTGCATGGCGGGTACGGCATAGGTCCGCTGCGCGTACGTTCCGTGGAGGTCGAAAGTAAGGAGGACCGCAGGCCTGCTCAGGGGGCAAGCCGCGTCGGGCGGGCTGTTCGCGAACTCAATGAGCTCTTCCACGGTCAGCGACTGGATTCCCGCCTCACGCAGCGCCCGAAGCTGGGACCGGAACTCGCCGACCCGCATGTGATACCGCGTGGCCGGGTCCTCGTCGCTGACGACCTCATGATAGGTCACGATCGCGGCGCGGCAGGGGTCGCCGTCCCAATAGCGAAAGACCAGACCCCCGTAGATCAGAACACACGCACCCAGCGCCCCTACCACGAGTGTCCTCAGCCATCTGAGCCGGCGTCGGCCGGATCTTTCTTCCACTCCCTATCCCCCTCAACGACTCCCAGACATAAGCGAGGGGCAAACTAGATCGTGACGGCCCTATGGCAAGCGGGCCCACCCTACACGGCGACCTGAGCCGTGGGACGGGGCCCGGTTCTTCGGGACCCCGCCCATCGGCTCGGCTCCAGAGATGGCGCCTTCTTGGGTCAGCGGCGTTGGCTGCCTATCAGGGTCCGGCGACGGGATTCGCTGGCGAAGATGGCCACTTCGACCCTTCGGTTCTCACGCCGACCGGCCTCGCTGGCATTGTCGGCGATGGGCTCGGACTCGCCGAGTCCCATGATGTCCACGCGTCGGGCGGAGATACCGTTCTGGATCAGGTGTGCCGCGGCGGCGTCGGCCCTGCGCTGCGAAAGCGTGTGGTTGTAGCCATCGCTACCACTGGAGTCCGTGTGGCCGATGATCAGAATCTCGGTGTCGTCATAGTCTCCCAGGCTTGCCGCGAGGTCGGCCAGATTGGCCCGGGCGGCGGGCTGGAGTTGGTCGGAATCGAATCCGAAGAGCAAACCGGAGGCGAAAGTGACCTGAATCCCTTCGCCTACACGCTCCACGGTGGCGCCTTCCAGCTGACTCGCCAGGTCCTGGGCTTGTTCGTCCATCTGACTGCCGATGGCCGCACCAGCTGCCCCACCGATGACCGCGCCGAGAATGGCCCCTTTGGCGGTGGAGCCGTTGTTGCTGCCAATGATGCCACCGATGACCGCGCCCGTGGCGGCACCGATGGCCGCGCCTTCTTCGGCCTGCGTCTCCTTGCGGAGCGACGCACAGGCCGAGGTGGAGAACAACACTGCGGCCGAGAGAAGAGCCGCTGTCAACCGCGAGATGGGGTACTGCATGTCCTACGCCTCCGAATGGGTCCGAAACCGGGCCGTCCCGGTGTAGGGAGGCCTCTCCTCTAGTTTCGAATCCGCCGGAGGCCGCCTTGACCCGCTCCGTCGGCCGTTCTGCCTGGGCGGGCGGGCATCCGTCAAGCGGTCAGGCGGGGGCCGTCCCCGTACCGCGTCCAGCCCGCTTGGCCAGAAGCCGCTTCCTGTAGCGGGACTGGACGACGTCCGTGGCCACCATGATCCCGATGACGAAGTAGAACGTGGCCTTTGTCATGGGCATGATCTCCCGCCCGAACAGGGTGAGATGGGCCAGATGTCCGCCTTCGGTCACCAACATGATCCCCACCACCAGCAGTATGAACAGCCCGAGCACCTCGTACATTCGGTTCTTTTCCAGAAACACAGTCACCCGGTCGGACAGCCAGATCATCAGCGCGCCCCCGGCGACGATCGCCGCCGCCATGACCCAGAAGACATCGGTAAGCGCCATCGCGCTGAGGATGGAATCGAAGGAGAACACCACGTTCATCGCGACGATCCAGAACACTACCGAAGCGACCGAACGCGGAGGCTTGTCGCCGTGCCCGAGCTCCTCGACGCCCATCATGTGCCAGATCTCCTTGGTAGCGGTGTAGATGATGAAGACTCCACCCAGCAGCACGACGAGGCTGTGCACGCTGAAGGCGCCCTCGACGATTCCGACCTGGTGAATGCTGGCGATGGGATCCTGGAACACGGTGATCACCCGCAGGATCACGAACAGGAGCGCTATGCGAAGGGCGACCGCGATCATGATTCCGGCAGAGCGGACCGCGGCTTGCTTGTCTACCGGGGCGCGCTTGGACTCGATGGAGATGTACAGGAGGTTGTCGAATCCGAGGACGGCCTGGAGCAAGATCAGCATGCCGAGGGTCATGACATTGTCAATCATGAGGTGTCTTCCGGTAGTAGGGGTCCCACAAGATCCTGGATTTTCCCGACGGGCCTATCCCGTGGGAAGGGGCTATGTTTTAGGTTGGGCCTGTCGCCACCCGAGCCGGCGGCGCGAAACGCCCCGTGACTTGCGTCTCTGACAACACCGGAACAAGACCATGAATGTCAAGATCCTCGCCCTCCTGCTCGCCGGCGCGGCCGGCGGTTTCGCTCTCTTCGAGAGAGGGCAATCCAACGACGGCGCCGAGTCGATCCATGTCTACAAGTCGCCCGCCTGCGGATGCTGCGCGAAGTGGGTAACCCACCTGGAGGACGCCGGCTTTGACGTTACGGTCGAAGACGTCACCGACGTCGCGGCGGTCAAGACCTCCCTGGGCGTCCCCCTCGACCTGGGATCCTGCCACACGGCCACCGTGGGTGGGTACGTCATCGAGGGTCACGTTCCGGCGGACAACATCAGGGATCTCCTGACCGAAGCGCCCGAGGTTCGTGGCCTGGCCGTACCCGGGATGCCCGTCGGGTCACCGGGCATGGAGGGTCCCAACGCCGGTCCCTACGATGTCCTCGCCTTCGACGAGGCGGGGAATCGAGGGGTCTTTGCCCGCGTCACGCCGTAGCGGGTACCGACGACCCGCCTTTCAGGGGTGGGACCACCGCGGTAGACTAAGGACTTGAGCCGCGAAATCGCCCCACGAAACGTCAACAGCCCAGGGCTGGAGAACCTGTCGGCGTCTCGCCGGCAAGCACCCTCCACAGGGTAAACCCAAGGTGCCGGCACGCTCGCCGGTCAACGGAGCAGAGATGTCAGAGAGCGAACCGAAGAACACCCTCACGATCACCGACAACCGGAACGGTCGCGAGTACGAGGTCGACATCCTGGAGGGTGAGGTCATCCGGGCCATGGACCTCCGACAGATCAAGTTGGACGAGGGCGACTTCGGCATGATGGCCTACGACCCCGGCTTCACCAACACGGCCTCGACCCGATCGGGCATCACGTTCATCGATGGCGGCAAGGGGATGCTGGAGTACCGGGGCTATCCCATCGAGCAGCTCGCGGAACGGGCGTCGTTTCTCGAGGTCGCCTATCTGCTGCTCAAGGGCGAGCTCCCGGATCAGAGCGAGCTCGACGAATTCGTTCGGGACATCACGTTCCATACCTACGTCCACGAGAACGTCCTCACGCTCCTCGAGGGGTTCCGGTACGATGCCCACGCCATGTCGATGATGATTTCGGCCGTGGCGGCGCTTTCCACGTTCTATCCCGAAGCCAAACAGGTGCAGGACGGAGCGAACCGCTGGATCCAGATCGAGCGGATCGTGGCAAAGATGCCGACACTGGCCGCCTTCGCTTACCGGCACCACCGGGGCCTCCCTTACGTGTACCCCGAGAACGAGCTCTCCTACACCGCCAACTTCCTCAACATGTTGTTCCGCATCGGGGGCGGTAAGTACCAGCCCAACCCGGTGCTGGAGCGGGCCCTGGATATCCTGTTCATCCTCCACGCGGACCACGAGCAGAATTGCTCGACCACGGCGATGCGGGTGGTGGGGAGCTCTCAAGCCGATCCCTATTCGGCCATGGCCGGGGCCATGGCGGCCCTCTACGGCCCTCTTCACGGTGGCGCCAACGAGGCCGTGCTCCGCATGCTCGCCGAGATCGGGTCGGTGGACAACATCCCCTCGTTCATGGAGAGCGTGCGGAAGGGGGAGCGCCGGCTCATGGGTTTCGGACACAGGGTGTACAAGGCCTACGACC
>JAHEKK010000276.1:4002-5236 GCA_024638395.1 Gemmatimonadota bacterium
CCCGGGCTGCCATCATCAAGCGGACGGCGGATGAGGTCTTCGAGGTGACGGGCCGAAACCCCCTCCTGGATATCGCGTTGGAGCTGGAGAAGATCGCGCTTCAGGAGGAGTACTTCGTGAAGCGAAACCTCTACCCCAACGTGGACTTCTACTCCGGCCTGATCTACCAGGCCATGGGATTCCCCGTGGAGATGTTCCCGGTTCTGTTCGCCATCCCCCGGTCCGTGGGCTGGCTGACCCAGTGGGAGGAGTTGCTGCAGGATCCGGAGCAGCGCATCGCCCGGCCCCGCCAGGTCTTCATCGGATCCGAGCAACGCGAGTTCGTGCCCATCGAGTCTCGGTAGGATCCGGTCGCCCCACACGTCATCGACCTGGAGCACGCCGGGGTTCCCGGCGCCATCGCGGCGCTGGTCCTCGAAGATCCGGAGCCCGCACTGGTGGATCCGGGTCCGGCGAGCACCTATCCTCGCCTGCTCGAGGCCCTGGCAGGACTGGGGATGGCCCCGGGCGACGTCCGCCACGTACTGCTGACCCACATCCACCTGGATCATGCGGGTGCGACGGGCCACCTTGTCGAGGCCAACCCCGACATCCGGGTCCATGTACACGGGGACGGCGCCCCGCACCTCGTCGATCCCGACCGCCTGGTCAGGAGCACTCGGCGGACTTTCGGGCCCCGGGCCGAGACCCTCTGGGGCGCACCGGTCCCCGTGCCCTCTTCAGCCATCCGGGCCTGGGTCGACGGTGACCCTCCCGGCCTCCCCTGGGGCCGGATCCTGCCCTCCCCGGGCCACATCGACCACCACCTGGCCTTCCAACTGGACGCCGGCGGGATCCTGCTGACCGGCGACGCCATGGGCATCCTGTTGGCCCCGGAGGGTCCCGTGCATCCACCGACGCCCCCGCCGAGCTTGGATTTCCATGCGTGGGCCGAGACCCTGGAACGCTGGGCGGAGCTGGACGTTCCTGCGTTCGTGGCCACCCATTTCGGCCTCCACCAGGGGTTTCACGCAAGGCGGCAGGAGCTGCTCGAGGCGCTTTCGGCTCTGGAGACCCGGGTGTCGCGGGCCCTGGCCGACGGCGCGGCGGGCGTCGACGCAGCCCGGGCCTACGGTGCAGAGGTGGTCGCTCGCATGAGCGCCCACGGTGAGGAGGACCGGATCGGCAAGTACTTCGCCACGTTCCCCGCGGATCACGAATGGCTCGGGGCCGTGCTCCACCTGGGGCGTCGCCA
>JAHEKK010000277.1 GCA_024638395.1 Gemmatimonadota bacterium
GGCGCCACCGTTCACGGCCTTCACCATGGACGGGGCCGAGGTCCAGTCGGAAAGCCTCCTGGGCCAGCCCTATATGCTGAACGTATGGGCTACGTGGTGCGGGCCCTGCCGACGGGAGATGCCGGATCTCCAGGATCTCCACGACGCCTACGCAGACCGGGGGTTCCAGGTGGTGGGAGTGAGCGTCGACAACCGAGCCGCCGGCGACGCCATCCGCATGTTCGTGGACGAGTTGGACATCCGATTCCCCATCCTCCACGACCCCACGGCGGCGGTTCAGGACACCTACTTCCTCATCGGGCTGCCAGGCACCTTTCTCATGGACGCCCAGGGCACGATTGTCCGCAAGTGGACGGGTCCCTTCCAGCCCCTCGCCGAGGATGTGCGGGCCGACGTGGAAGCGCTGTTGACCCCTTCAGATCGAGCTGACTAGCCCGTCTTCGCTCTCCGGGCTTTGGCGTCCCATCTCCCGGAACACGTAGCCCCCCAGTAGGAGGCTCCCGGTCATGACGGCGATGCCGCCATGGCGCACCGCCTTGGCCACCAACCCGTCCTGCTCCAGGAGGCCTGCCCGCCCCAGCAGATAGTTCCAGTCATGGACCGGGGCGCCGGGAAAAGGGGAGACGAGGGGGAGGAGCTGGGCCCGCGCGTCCGCCACGTAGGTCGCCACTTCGACGAGGTTGAGGCCCAACCAGAACAAGGCCACCGCCACGGCGAAGGGATCCCCGTTTCGGTAGAACATGGCCGCCACGGCGAGGGGGATCGCCGTCTGGAACAACGTGCCTCCGGCGACGGTCAGGACGTCGTTGCCTAGCCAGATGAAGAAGAGATGGCCGCCCTCGTGCATCACCAGGTCAATTCCCGATACGATGGACGACGGGGAAGGATCACGGAGGTAGAGCCAGTAGAGCCACATCAGAGGCAGGAGCAGGAGCGGCCTGAGCCCCCTCGTCTGGGAGCGGCAGTCCGCTTGGAGCTTCCGGAGAGCGCCCGCTGGACCTGGGGCTTCTCCCTCCTGGGGTCTCGATGGCGAAAGGGGGAGCATGACCGGAGCGTCGGGCTTCGTCCGGCAACTCTGAAGCTCCGGGGTGCTACCCCACGGTCAAGGACGCCCGCCGATGGGCAGGGAAGCGGCAAGAGTGGGACCGCCGGGACCATCGACGTACCGCAACCCCTGTACCGGGACCGGAATCCACCCTATCCGCCTCGCGAAGCGCCCGAACAGGAAGCCGGCCGCGACGCCGACACCGGCCCCGATGGCGGCTCCTTTGAGCGCCGCGCCTCCGGCCGTGCCCTTGTCCGGACAGACTCCCACGATGTCCAGCTCTTCGAGGGTCGGGGAGAGGATGCAGTCCTCGTACAGCCCCCACCCGAATGTGGCGCCGGCCAGAGCCCCCACGCCGCCCGTGATCAGAAGAAACCGGCCCGTGTCCGTGACCTGCCCCCGCCGCTCGACGAGGGGGAGGCCCTCGGCCAGGGGGATCCAGTAGACGGGCTCCGTTCCGGTCTCGAAGAGAAGCGTGTCGCCCCGCATACCGATCACGTTCCCTTCCATTTCCACGGCGTAGAGGACGGGCGGGGAGGCGGGGCCTCCGCGCAGGACCGTGGCGCCGGTGATCCGTATTTCGTCGCCGAACGTGAGGTGAATCTCCTGGCCGGAGGCCGGGGGTGCGGCCGCCAGGGATACGGCCGCCGTCTGGACCAGAAGAAGTCGCCGTACCAGGCGCCTCATTGGAACTCCCTTCTCATTTCTCGATGGAATACCCACCGTTTCACCGGGTGTTCGGCCAACGGGTCGAGGTCGGGACCCCTACGATGTGCACTGTCTCGTACTCCGGCCAGAGGGCAGCTACAGGACTACAGATAGGGACCCAATCTCGGGTCCACCGAAAACACCAGTTCGAACCCGCCTCCCGGTCCGATTCCCCAGACGCCGTCCACCCGTAGGAGATCGTGGAGCGTGCCCACTCCCATGCCCAGGAACCCCCTCGGGCGCGATGTGGTTTCCAGGATCCAGTCCCCGGATTCGGGCAGAGTAGGGGCGCCGAGCGTCCCGCCAAGCCCGCCGACCACTCGCGCCGTCACCCAACCGGGGATCCATTGGACACTCGTTTCGCTCTTCAGGAGCCAATACCCCCGGCCGGCGAAGGCCCGAAAGGCGTGTCCAGGCAGTGTGCCCTGTCCGCCCAGGAAAGACAGGAGCTGTACGGGTGGATCGTCGGATATCCCACCCAGGCTGAGATCCACCGACCACTGGCGCCGCAGGTCTCGGCTCACGATGCGAGAGGCCGCCGCCAGGGATCCTGACACGAGGGTGCGCCCCTCCCACCGGTCGGCCCCGGCCTTCAACCCGGTGGTGGCTCCCCAACCGTCCTGCCCTCCCCAACGGTGTCGGTACTCCGCCTGTACTCCGAGGCGGGTCCCCTCTTCGATGGGGAGCAGTGGTCGCACGGAGCCGCCGCCCAGAGGTGCTCGGAGCCAGGCCTGGTGGGCGGACTGGTGACGGTCCATGTGTCCGTCGAGGGAGAGCGTGCCGCCTCCGCCGAGGGTCCGGGTCCACACTGCGGTAGCGCCCGTGGTGAAGAAGGGGTCCGAGAGCCCGGGCTCACCCAGAAGTGCGTACAGAGACGTCATGGCCCCTGACGCCCCTGGCTGAGGGCCCAGGTCGGCCAGGGCCCGCCCCCGGATCTCCAGGGACAACTCCGTGCTGGGGTGGCTGGGTGGCGCCCACCCCGCGCGCAAGGTTGCCGAGGACTGGCCGTTGCCCATGCCGTGCCCGGCCTGAGCCTCGACCCGGACGGCCGGGTGGGGGGAGAAGGAAGCGCCGCCGCCCAGGTAGACCCCTTCGGCCCGGTTCGCCCTGAAGACCGATGAAAACCGGTCCGTGTAGAACCGGAACCTGGGGAGGCCGCTGACCATCTGGTCCCGTACCGACTGCCTTGCCTCCGTCTGGAGTTGCTCCATGGTCACCGGCGTGAGGCCCTCGGCTTCCATGTGATCCATGAGGCCGGACCGAAACGCCGACGTGTCGGTGGTGGCGTAGTCGGGACGCACGATGCGGGTAGCGGCGAACCGTAGGTCGTCCAGCACCGGATTGAAGAGGTAGTCACTCACCTCCAGGGTGGCCCGGATCATGGATCCCACGGGAAGGTCCAATTCGGGGATCTCCCGCCGCACTTCCAGGACCTGCTTGTAGGGAAGCCAGTGCTGGTCTTCCCACAGCGCGTGCTCGAGGGAGACCGTGACATTGTCTACGCGGGGGTCGACGTACGAAGCCGGGGTGAACGTGAAGCGGGCACGGGTGAGGGCGCCCGATTCCGCGTCGATCGTGAGGGAACCCGTAATTGCCGGTCGGGCGTCGTCGACAGGGCGCACCTGTACCTCAAAGACCTTGACCGGGGTCGGGAGTGACGGCACCTGGACGGTGATCTGGTCCACGATGCGAAAGCGGTAGAGGTGTCGGCCGGCAGGAGAGAGAGGATGGGGAACGCTCCGGACGTCCCGGCCTTCGCCGATGGAGACCACGTCGCCGAATCCGTTCTGCACCGCCGTCAGCCGGTCGATGTAGTAGTGGAAGTCCTTGACGGGCAGAAGCTCCCGCTTCCGGAGGGCACGGATCTCCTGATGCGTCGAATCGGGGTACTTCCAGTACAGGTCGACGGCGACCTGATCTACCCGCATCGGGATGGGGTCCCCGCCGTCTTCGCGGTCCAGATAGAAGTAGATGTGCCCTTCGGCTTCGGCACGGTACGAGTGTACCCGCTCCGCTGCTTCTACCTGGCTACGATAGGCCCGGGCCCGTTCCACCAACTGGAGCACCGGCGGGTCGTTCCAGGATCCCGACTGCGCCGCCAGATCGGTCGGAGCCAGCGTTCAGAGCAGCGGCAGGATGGCGGCGACGAGAGCGGTGGCGCCATCGGGTGGCCAGGACGTACGTAGGCTCCGACGGCCGGCCTCGCGGGGCCCGGAAGTGCGCTCCGGTCCCTCCTGGAGTCCCCGTGCTAGGTGACGTCCTGGAGCGAAAGCCCGTTCTGCTTGAGAAAACGTAGGAACCCGACCTTGTCGATCGACCGCAGCGCCGAAGTGGACAGCTTGACCCTTACGGTCCTACCCAATTCCGGCACAAAGATCCGCTTGCGCTGAAGATTCGGGAACTGCCGCTTCTTCGTCTTGTTGTGGGCGTGGGACACGCTGTACCCCGTGAGGGGCCGCTTCCCCGTTACGCTGCAGCGTCTGGACATCGTGGGACCTTCTCCGGGTGTGGCTCAGCCTGGGCGTGTCACCCGGCTCCGCAGAACTCGACCTACTTCTCTTCCTTGAACACGACGTGGCGCCGAAGGACGGGGTCGTACCGCTTCAGCTCGAGGCGCTCCGGATTATTGCGCTTGTTCTTGGTTGTGGTAAAGCGGTGGGGGCTCTCCGTGCTGACCATCTTCACGGTGACCCTGGGTCCGGTTTTCGCCATCTTTGCCTCCTCTGTCGCTCGGCAAGTCTAGAGCTGTGAAAGATAACCCGTTGACCCCCATCGTCCAGGGATCTTAGACTTCAGGCTCTCTGCCATCCAGGGTGGTATCCGTCGGCGACCGGAGATCCCGTATGCCGACAGGACGGTCGACCCGAAACAGGTTCGTGGGCTTCGCGCCCACGTCGCGAGCGGTTCTACGATGAAGAAAGACATCCATCCGGACTACCGGCCCGTCGTGTTCCAGGACGTCTCGACGGGATACTCCTTCCTTACCCGGTCGACCGTCGAAACGGACCGGACGATCCAGTGGGAGGACGGGAAGGAATACCCGCTGCTGACCCTGGAGATCTCGTCCGCATCCCACCCCTTCTACACCGGGACGCAGCGACTTCTCGACAGCGCCGGCCGAGTCGAGCGCTTCGAGCGCCGCTACGCCCGCGGCAAGGGCGGCGAGAAGTCGGATCCCGCCGTCGAGGCGGAGGCGGGCACGGGCGACGACGGGGCAGGCGAAACCGCCGGGTAGGCGCCTGGATCCGGCGCATGCTTCGCGCCGGCCCCCGGACCCTCGCAGCACCTTGGGCGTCCGCCTTCGGGGACCGTCAGGAGGGGGCCTCCCCCTCTTCCACCACGGCGTATGCGTCATGCTCGTGGATGGACTCGAAGTTGACCACGTGGACGGCGAACCACGTGACGCCGTCCACGTCACGCATCCGAAGAGTGACTTCTCTCACGAGGTCCTCGACGAATCGCGGGTTCTGATAGGCCCTTT
>JAHEKK010000278.1:0-863 GCA_024638395.1 Gemmatimonadota bacterium
TCCTGGCGCACCACGCGCTTCCCCGTGCCGTCGAGGGTCATCAGCGGTTCGCCGGGATCTCCATACCAGTCGTCGGTGCTCCGGTCCCATAGGAGGCGCGGGTCGGCATCGGGTCGAGCCGTGTCGACGATCCAGGTCCGCGTCCGCCTCGTGGGCCAGTCGAACTCGTAGACCAGCGCGGTCGTGCCGTCCTGGCCCCAGAGGACCGGCAACCCGAACCCGAAGGCGCCCGAGCCCAGCCGGTGTTCCGTCCGGATCAACTCCGTGCCGGAGCCGGAGAACGGCGCCTCCAGTACCAGCACCCGGTCCCGATGGGGCAATTCCCGATCCGGATCTCCGTCGTCCAGTGCTTCCAGGTAGATCAGGGTCGCGGCCTGCCCCGGTCGCCACGAGAAGTCCCTCGGCCCCGCGCGGCGGAACCCCAGGTGCTCGGGACCGCCTTCGTCCAGGCCGAGGCTGGCCAGCTCCGCGACCCTACGGCCCGTCAGGTCCAGAACCTCCACCTCCTTGGGGAAGCGGGATTCGGGCACGAGGTACGAGTAGGGCCTTACGCTCCGCGCGGCGAGAAGGTATTCCCCGCTGGGTGAAGGTTCGACCGAAGCGTAGACGGCCGGCTCACCGACCGGTTGGGTCTGTCCGGACCCAGCGTCCACAAGGACCGGCTGCGAGCTGAAGTAGTAGTCGAACAGCGCCTCGTCGTATTCGTCTTCCAGGAGGTCCTGGAACGTCCACGCCGGAGACGCCACCCCTCCGGATTCCTGGACCACCGGCCCCGGGGGCACGACGGGCTCGGGGGGCGGTGCGCCGCGGCCGGCTGGAACCGTGAGGCAAAGTAGGCGGCCGCCGTCGGGCATCCAGTGACA
>JAHEKK010000278.1:873-1306 GCA_024638395.1 Gemmatimonadota bacterium
GGACCGGGTCCGTGACGGCCCGGGCTGCTCCTGTTTCAACCTCGGCGACCCAGAGCTCGATCCCGTTCGCCCCCGTTCGCGTCACGGCGACCTGCGTGCCGTCGGGAGACCACTGGGGTGCGCCCAGACCTCCCTCGGGCATGTTCACGGGGTGGGTCTGCCCGTTGTCCACCCCGAGAACGGTGAATGACGCGAAGGGCGCCGGACCGTGGCGGCCGTTGGTGAGGGGGCTCACGCGTACCCCGGCGAGCTTGAGCATGGGTGCGGCCATCTCTTCGATGTCCGGGAGGCTCTGACGGTGGCCCAGGATCATCCACTGTCCGGCAGGGCTCACCATGCCCGTCGGTACAAGTGCGGCCTCCAGGAGGTCGACCACCGGCTGCGGTGGGGTGCGGTAGCCTGCCTGGGCAGCGCCGGCGGCGGGGATCAGCAG
>JAHEKK010000278.1:1316-5234 GCA_024638395.1 Gemmatimonadota bacterium
CGACGGTCGCGGGGCGTCATAGTAGGTCCGGAGGTGCCACGGGACCATGCGCCCGGGCCTCGGTCCCCAGCCCGGCGACACGCGCGCGCCGCCAGGGCCTGCGGTGTACATTCCCAGTCCGGCCACGGTGACGCAGCCGCGTGACGCGACCGTCGGACCCACGGCTCCATCGCCCCCGCTGCGCTGACAGCAAGGAACGTTTCAATGAACCCGTTTTTGGACGTGAACCGACCCGTTCTGTCCGGCCTTCTGGCGGTGACGATGGCGCTTTCCGCCCCTCCGGCGGCAGCCCAACAGCTCACCTCCCCCGAGGCCCGGTTCGGCCATGAGATCGGCGCCGACTATGAGCTGCCCAACTACCAGGCCCTGACCGCGTATTGGCACAAGCTGGCGGGGGAGACCGACAGGATGGAGCTCGTCGAAATCGGTCAGACCGCGGAGGGGCGTGCTCAATTGATGGCCATCGTCACATCGCCCGAGAATCACGCCGAACTCGAGAAGTACCGGGGCATTTCCGAGCGGCTGGCCCGGGCCGAGGGCGTCAGTGAGGCTCAGGCCCGTGCGCTGGCCCGTGAGGGAAAGGCCGTCGTTTGGATCGACGGCGGGCTCCACGCGACGGAAGTCCTGGGCGCTCAACAGCTCATGGAGACCCTGTGGCAGATGGTGAGCGGGACCGACGAGGAGACGCTACGCATCCTGGACGATGTCGTGATTCTGTTCGTCCATGCGAACCCCGACGGCCACGACCTGGTAGCCGACTGGTACATGCGCAATCCGGAGCCCACCGAGCGATCTGCGAATGGCGTCCCGCGCCTCTACCAGAAGTACGTGGGGCACGACAACAACCGGGACTTCTACGCCTCCACGCAGCCGGAATCGGAGAACATGAACCGGGTGCTGTACCGGGAGTGGTACCCGCAGATCATGTACAACCACCACCAGACGGGACCGCCGGGCGCAGTGATGTTCGCGCCTCCGTTCCGCGATCCCTTCAACTATGTGTACGATCCGTTGGTCGTCACCGGGATCGACCTGGTCGGCTCCGCGATGCACAGCCGGTTTGCGACGGAAGGGAAGGGGGGCGTCGTCCGGCGCCGGGGGGCCAACTATTCGACCTGGTGGAACGGGGGACTTCGGACGACGGTCTACTTCCACAACATGATCGGGCTGCTCACGGAGACCATCGGAAGCCCGACGCCGATGGAGATCCCGACGGTGATCGATCGCATTCTCCCCAGCGGGGACATGCCGAACCCCATCGAGCCACAGGCGTGGCACTTCCGTCAGTCCGTCGACTATTCGGTTTCCGCCAACAAGGCAGTGCTGGACGTGGCCTCGCGCTACCGCGAGACCTTCCTGTTCAACATCTGGCGGGCGGGGATGAACTCCATCGAGCGGGGCAACCGGGATCACTGGACCGTCTACCCCAAGCGTGTCGACGCCCTGAGGGCCGAGCTCGATGAGGACGGGGCCGACACGGACTTTGCCATGCTGGCTGGCGGCCTCGGAGGCCTTCCCGGTCCGATCAGCGACTACGCCAAGCTGCACAAGCCAGAGCTCCGGGATCCCCGGGGATACGTCCTCCCGGCGGACCAGCCCGATTTCCCCACGGCCGGCAAGTTCATCAACGCGCTCCTCGAGACCGGCGTAACCGTTCACCGGGCGACGGCTGACTTTTCGGTGGGCGGGACCTCCTACCCGGCGGGCTCATATGTCGTGAAGACGGCTCAGGCGTTCCGGCCCCATGTCCTGGACATGTTCGAGCCTCAGGACCATCCCAACGACTTCGCCTATCCCGGAAGCCCCCCGACACCGCCCTACGACAACGCCGGCTGGACGTTGGCCTACCAGATGGGCGTCCGGTTCGACCGCGTGCTGGAAGGGTTCGACGGCCCCTTCGAGGTGGTGGAAGAGTGGAACGTGGAGCCGCTGGCCGGTTCAGTAACCGACGCGGCGGGTGCGGAGGGGTTCCTCATGAGCCATGAGGTCAACGACGCGTTCAAGGCGATCAACCGCCTCGAGGACCAGGGCGTTTCCGTCTACTGGCTGCTCGAGCCTTTCGAGGGCCGGCCGGCGGGGACGTTCTACATTCCGGCGGGCCGGGGGGTCGCCGACCGTCTGGCCGATCTGGCCACGGATCTGGGCGTGAGCTTCGCGGGGGTCGCCACTGAGCCTTCCGGCGAGGCCCTGCGGCTCCGCCCCACGCGCATCGCGCTTTGGGACGAGTACGGCGGGTCGATGCCGTCGGGGTGGATCCGCTGGATCCTGGAGCAGTGGGAGTACGCCGACGTAGAGGTGGTCTATCCCCCCGACCTGGACGCGGGCGATCTCCGTGACGACTACGATGTGATCGTCTTGCCCGATGGAGCGGTAGGGGCCGGCGGGGGATTCGCCCGCTTCTTTGCCAACATGCCTCCCGAAATGGTCGAGCGGCTGATGCGACAGTTCGGATTCGCGCCGCCGGATCCTGCCAGCGTCCCCGAGGAGTGGCGCACCCGCATGGGTAGCGTGACCGACTCGGTCACGGTCCCCCGTCTAAGGGAGTTCCTCGAGGACGGAGGCACCATCGTGGCCATGGGACACTCTACCGACCTGGCGGAAAAGCTGGACATCCCTGTGGGTAACCACCTGATCCCCGAGGGTGGCGATCGACCGTTGTCCCAGGCCGACTACTACGTTCCCGGGTCGGTACTCCAGGTGGCCGTGGACAACGGGCACCCGGTGGCACACGGCATCGGACCCCTGGTGGACGTGATGTTCGACAACAGTCCGGTCATGACGCTCGGTTCCGGGTCCGGTCTCACTCCGGTGGCATGGTTCGACCGCCCGGATCCCCTCCGAAGCGGCTGGGCCTGGGGTCAGGAGCATCTGGAAGGGGGCGTGGCCGTCGCGGCTGGCCGGGTGGGCGACGGCCAACTCTTCCTCTTCGGTCCCGAGGTGACCTTCCGGGCCCAGCCCCACGGCACCTTCAAGTTCCTCTTCAACGCCCTGGCCCTGTCCGCGGCCGAGGAGGGGCGACCCTAAACCCGGGTTCCGTCGAGTGATCGATGCACCACCGGCTCAGAAGAAGATCCACACACCGCCGTTGAACGACCGGCCCTCGAGAGGGGCCCACACGTCGGTGATCCAGCGCCCGTCGGCGGTCTGGGTGGGGCGGAGCAACGGGTCGTAGCGGGTCTGGCGGGTATCCAGGACGTTCTCGGCATTGAGAAAGACCCTGAACGGTCCCAATCGGCGGTCCACCAGGAACCCGACGATGAAGTGCCGCCGGGACTGGTCCCGGTAGGGGTCGTCCTCCAGAGTCTGGCGTCCTGTGTAATAGGTCTCGACGCCCAGACGGCCCCAGTCCTCGCGCTCATACGCGCCCACCACGCCCACCGAATGTCTGGGGGTCAGCGGGACCTCGCGGCGCCCGATGCCGGACACGTCGGGTTCGGTGGAGCGCAGGAAAGCGTGGGAGCCGATGAGCCGCCATGGACCCATGCGAAACGCGGCAAACGTCTCGGTGCCCCACGTTTCCACCGCTCCTCGGGGCGCGTTGCGGATTGACAGACTGCCGTCTGGATTCCGGACCGTCTGGAGGGGGTCGTCGATCGTGGAGGCAAAGGCGCTCACGTTCACCTCGACCGGTCCGAACTCCCGGCCCAGGTCGATCATGGCGCTGCGGGCCCGTTCCTCGACCCAACCCGCTGGCGTGGTGAGGCGCGCCAGCCCCACCGCCTCCACCTCCTCCGTGAAGGGGGTCGGCGCGAAGAATCCCGTGCCGGCCGAGACACGGGCCACCCACCCCGCGGTTCGCAACAGTGCCGACAGGCGGGGACTCAGAAAGCCCCCGAATCGGCTGTGGTGGTCGTAGCGGATGCTTCCGGCGAACGTGAGCCACTCCCACGCCCGAATCTCGTCCTGAGCGAAGACGGC
>JAHEKK010000279.1 GCA_024638395.1 Gemmatimonadota bacterium
GCCCGCTCGTGGGAAATGCAGCAGCGGGCGACCGTTTCACCCCACGATCCGGTAGGCGCCAATATGAGCGCGCACGTTGGCCGCGGCCGGGTGCTCCGCGTGGTGCCCAGGGTTCGACGGGGGATCGGGCTGGAGCTCTCGCTGCCTACCAGGGCCTGGTGCAGCGGCTCCACGATGAGTTCGGAGTGGAGCCGGCCGCGGAGACGCGGGATCTGGCCGCTGCACTCCAGGACGAGGAACTCGGGTCGAGCAGCGGGAATGCGTCCGTGCGTGACGGTCCCGAGGGACCGGGACCAAGCAGGTATGCCAGCCATGATAAGGAAGCCGAGTTGGCCAAGGGGCATTCCCAGACCAGCCATGCCCTGGAGTCCCGAGGCGAGTCCCGGCCGACCCCGATCCGGACGTACGCCTACGCGGGTCTTGTGATGGCTGTCGTTGCCTTCGCGGCCAGCAGCCTCCTGAACCGAACCCGCAGGCCGGAGACCCCAGAGCTCACAAGAATCCACACGTTGGCCCTGGGTGACTTTACCGTGAAAACCGCTGCCGGTGCTTCTCCACCTGTGGACGTCTCGGGTCTACCGGGTGGCGTTGCCACGCGACTGTCCTACCTGCCCTCTCTGACCGTCCTGTCCAATCCAGGGGGGGGCGAAAGCCGAGAGGGGGAGACCCGATCCGCCGTGGCTCGGAGCCGGGGTGCCGAGGCGATCCTCACGGGCCAAGTGGAGGCGTCGGAGCGGGGGGTTGCCGTCAAGCTGAAGTTGGTGGATCTCGGGACCGCGGGAGATCTCTGGAACGGGTCCTATACGGCGACGTGGGATGACCTCCCGACCCTGGAAGGTCGAATCGCTCTCGAGGTCGCAACCGCCCTCCGACCTCAGGAACCCGGACCGGAGGTGGAGAGGATCCAGCGGCGGGCCACCACGGACGTAACAGCGTGGGACTACGTGGAACAGGCCCGGCGCCTTGCGGGCCAGGGAGGAGTGGACTGGGATCGGGTGGAGGACCTGGTGAACCGAGCGTTGGCGCGGGACTCCGAGTTGGCTGAAGCCTACGCGATCCGCTCCCACGCACAGTACGCTCGCGCCTTCCGGGATGGACCCCGCTGGTTGGATTCAGCCCTGGCATCATCGGAGCGGGCGGTGGCCCTGGACGTGAACAGCTATTACGGATACGAGCGACTGGGGGTCGTCTGGGCGTTTCGCGGCGACAGCAGAAGGTCCCTGGCCGCTTTGCTACGAAGTCTCGAGCTCAACCCGAGCAACCATCGCGCCACACGCGGGGTGGGCGCAGTCCTGGGGCAAATAGGACGGCTCGATCTGGCCTGGCCTTGGCTTCAGAGAGCAGGATTGCTCAACCCGGATGGCGCATGGCGCTTCCGCAATCAAGGCTACTACCGGTGGCGTCTCGGCGACTACGACGGGGCGGAGTCGCTCTTGCTCCGTGCCGTGGACCTGAACCCGCGGGACTATGAGGCCCTTGTCCGCTTGGCTCAGCTTCACATGACCGTGGGTCTCTTTGGGGAAGCTCGTGACGTCGCAGCGCGGATGCTCGAGCTCAGGCCAGACCGGTCGGCGAGCCATTCCCATGCCGCTGCGGTGGAGGCGTGGGCGGGGCACCCGCAAGAGGCGCTCGATCACCTCGAGAAGGGCGCTCGGCTGCCCGACGCCGGAGGGATCGTGCTCACGAGCGGCATCTCCTGGCCCACGTTGAGGGCCTTTGCGCTTGCGGAGGTCGGACGCGAGAGCGAGGCCCGGCGCCTGCTGGTTCGAGCTGATTCCCTGGCCAGGAGCCAGCTGGGCCTGACCTTCGCACACGCCGAATACGACCTGGCCCGTATCCATGCCCTCCGGGGCGACCGCGAGGGGGCCCTGGATTGGATGCGAGCCGCCATCGAGGGAGGCTGGGACTTCGCCCACACATACATGGGGCGCCGGGATCCCATGCTTGCCTCGATCCACGACGATCCCGAGTTCGACCGGCTCATGTCGGGCGCCGAGGCCGAGCTGGACGCTCAACGGGAAGCCATCGAACGGATGGGTCCGCCCCCCGACGCTCTCGAGTTTCAGAGGGTCCTGGCAGAAACCAGATCGTGGCTGGAGGCGGGCATGCCTGAGACCGCCGCGGGGAGCTGGAGGTAGAGGGTCGGCCCGGGCGGGTTGGCGTTGGATGCCAGCCTGGATAATACGGTCCCCACCTTGGTGGCGACCGCTGCCGTCGAGAAGGGCCGTGCCCGTCTCGGCGTGACCACGGAGCCGAAGCGGGTAGTAGCCACTGTATTCGCCCGGATACGGCATGAGTCCGGAGATGGCGACCTGGACCGAGAGGCCCGCGCCGTCGTCGGTCAGGACCGACGTCCTCACGGGAATCGATCTGCCATCGGCCCGGGACCTCCTTCCACTGGAAGATGACGCAGGCCTGACGCTGAGCTAACGCACCGGAGTCACGATGTGATCCCGGAGCAGGAGCCGGTGGCGCCTGAGACTGCCTCTTGGAGGCGCACGGCCCTGCCACACGACATGGCTCCAGCATGGGAGGCGGGATTGAATCGGACGGAGCGGATCCTGGCGGCGGCATCGGTGATCGGTCTGTTCACGCTCAGCGGCTGTGGAGGCGGAAGTAGAGATGGTCCCACGGGCCCGCAAACCGGAGCCACGGTCAGCCGAACGGATGTCGTCTTCGGCAACGATCAGATCCGCCTCCCGGGAACTCCGTTGGTCCAGGAGCTCATCGCCGCCGCCATCGGCGAGGGCGGCCTAAGAGTCGAACAGGCCGGACTTCCGGCTTCGATCCAGGTGACGGTCGGCGACGGCACGGCCACGGCGCGCTCTGCCACAACCGACAGCGGGGGCTTGATCTATGTGACCTGGCAACTGGGCTCCCTCGGCCCCCAGGAACTTCGCATCTCCATCGACGGATCCGACCCAGCCGTGTTCATGGCCGAAGCGGTGTTGGCCGGACCGATCCTCTTCTCTTCGGATCGAGCTTCCGGCGCGGGATCCTTAACGTGGGATTTGTTCGCGATGGAAGCGGACGGCAGCCAAGTCGTACCGCTCACCTCTGGCACATCGAGAGATCGAGACTCGTCCTGGTCCCCGGACGGGTCCGTGATCCTCTTCGAACGCTACGAGGCTCAGGAGAATGTGATGCAGGTCGCTCTGGCAGACCTGCTTCCCGAAGCTTTTCCCTATCAGAATCCGGATGCCGGAAGCTTCGTGTGGTCACCCGACGGTTCTCGGGTCGCCTTCAGCGTCAAGCGGGCGGGCGGTACGGGGTGTGCGAGGGCTGAACACAACGTTTGGGTGATGGGCGCCGATGGGTTGGAGCCCACGAGAATCACCGACAGCGCCTGCGGCATAGCCAACAAGTTCCCCGACTGGACACCGGGCGGTCAGACCCTCGCCTACGAGAGCGAGGAAGGTCTGGAATGCTGCTCGGCTGCCGCGATCTGGACCATGACGCCGAGCGGGGATGGCCGCGTCCGCGTGAGCACCGACCTGGGGTATCGCCCCCACTGGCTGCCCGACGGAAGGCGTGTGGTCGTGGGCGGCTGGTCCGGAGAGCCCAGTGCCTCGCTGCGGATCATCGATATGGTGACCGGCGACGACGAGTCGGTATGGACTCCGCCCTCGCCGGCCGACTTCGTTCTACCCGGCGGCGTGAGCCCCGACGGCCGGTACGCGGTAGCAGAAGTAGCCCTTCGGGATCAGGACTCGGACATCTTCCGCATCGACCTTGAGACCGGGGAGGCTCTGAACCTCACCACTCGTCCCGAGGGGCTCGACGGATTCCCGTCCTGGGGGCCTGGGCAATCCCCACCCTGAGGCGGGTATCTGGTGGCCGGGTCCTGGCAGGAATCCGGTCGTGGCTGGAGGTCATGCCCGGGACCACTGCGATTCCGTGCAGGTAGAGGATCGGCCGGCCCGGCTCAACCCCCGGTGACCGGCCCGCACGCAAGCGGCATCTCGTCCCACAGGAACAACAGAGCACCGACCTCGGCAAGGGATCGGCCGGCGACCTGAAAGGACCCGTGGAACTCCCCGTTGGTATCGGACGCCCGCTCGGAGAAGACGGTCCCCACGTGCACTCGCCCCGTGCAGTCGACGGGGGCCGTGCCCGTCTCGGCGTGACCGCGGAGGCGAAGCGTGTAGTGGTCACTGTATTCGCCTGGATACGGGATGAGCCCGGAGAGGTCGACCTGGATGGAAAGGCCGGCCCCATCGTCGGTCAGGACCGCCACACCCAAGGGAATCGACCCGCCCTGGTCACGATGGATTGCAACGCCGGCGCTCCCGTGCGGCGCATTGTGACTCACGAGGGGAATGAAGTGCACGGTGGTCTCCGCAACCGTCAGCGCTCCAATGGCTCCAGGGCCGGCAACCGCGACATCTTCCCCCGCCGTACCCCCGGGTTCCGCTGGCTGGACCGTACAACCGGACATTGAGGCCAGTAGCGCGAGGGCAAGGGGGCCGCCGCAACGCTCCTGAATGAGGGTGAGCATCATTGGGTTCCTCCTCGGGTGGAGTGGGTCGTTCGTCGTGATTGGGTGGCTTAGTTCCGTGCCGTCTCAAAGCTCACTTCGAGGTGGAAGAGCTCCGTCGCGCCGCCCAGCAGGCAGCCCGCCATGTTGTCCGGGTACGCCCGCGTACCGACCTGCCAATGTGTGGACTCACCATTGACCGTGACATCCACACTACTGGAGCCGGGAACTTCGTCCGGATCCAGCTCCAGCCCCGTGTCGCACCGGCCCACGTTGACCGTCATGGGCGCCGAGGGCCCCCTGTCTAGTCGGGTCTTGATGCTGATGAGGCCCCAGGACTCGGAGACGCCCACATCCTGGCAATGGTCCGCCGGGTCGGAGGCGAGATGCCGGGTCGTCAGGGTCACGGTCGCAGACCTCCCTCCGCAGTTCCGTTCCTTACCCTTCAGGTTGTGGCCTGCCGGCTTGAACAGGGCCAGCGTAGATCCTACCTCCGCCTGGACTCCACATTCTCCGTCGGAGTAGGCGCCCTTACCGTCGTCGTGGAGATTGGAGGCGGCCAGGATCGTGGTGGTGGCGGGGAACGGTCCGTCGCTACCGCCTCCCCCTCCCCCCTTACCGCCGTTGCCGCCCTTGGCCATGGCTCTAACAACGGGAGCATCGGAGGCTTCTCCGTCGTGGACTCGGATGAGGTCGTCCTGGCAGGCCGCGGCCATGCCGGCCACGAGCAACGACACCGCGATGGATCGAATGGT
>JAHEKK010000280.1 GCA_024638395.1 Gemmatimonadota bacterium
AGATTCGAAGTCTCGCCTCGATCTCCCCCCTGACGGGATTGGAGTACCGGTTGACCAACGACCCCCGCTACCCCATCGGTCCCTTCGCACCCCCGGCGGCCCTCGGGCCGCAGGAGCGTGAAGCGGCCATGGCGGCCATCGAAGTCGCGCCGAGGCGCCTCCGTGAAGCCGTGTCCGGCCTGAGCGATTCCCAGCTGGATACGCCCTATCGACCGGGCGGCTGGTCGCTGCGCCAGTTGGTCCACCACGTGGCGGACAGCCACATCAACGCATTCGTGCGCCTGAAGCTGACCCTCACGGAAGACGTCCCCACCATCCGCACCTATGATCAGGCTCGGTGGGCCGAACTGGCCGACGCCTCCGCTCCCATCGACATCTCGCTGGACCTGCTGGACCGGGTCCACGAGCGGTGGATGATGGTCTGGCGTTCAATGACCGCCGACGACTGGTCTCGGCAGCTCGACCATCCCGAAGTGGGGCGGATGGGCGTTCATCAACTGCTGGCCCTCTACGCATGGCATGGAAGACACCATGTCGCCCACGTCACCGTGCTACGGGACGCGGAAGGTTGGTAGGTCGGGCCGACAGGCCGGCTCGACACCGACCCGGGCGCGGGCACGCCACCATGGTCCGGGACCAGAGCCGCCATTCGGAAGTGACCGAACCGGTTCTCCGTGATTGGCCGCTATGATCTACCCCCGTACCTTCCAGAAGACGGTGGATGCGACGCTCTGGGATTCGCGGGTGGCGGGTGGGCCCGCACCGCACCGCATGCCGAACGCACACAGGGATGATGTTCGTCCGCAACGGGCGAAACGGGGGAGAGGATGATCAAGCTCCGAAACGTCGAGAAATCCTATCGCGTCGGAGGAGGCGAAGTCTTCGTCCTCCGGCGCATCACGCTCGACCTCGAGAAGGGCGAATTCGTCACTATCATGGGCCCATCCGGGGCGGGGAAGTCCACCCTGCTGAGCATTCTGGGCATGCTGGACGGCGAGTGGCGAGGCGAATACTACCTCGACGGGCACCCGGTCCACGCCATGAAACACCGGGCCCGCATCGAACTGAACAAGCGGTACGTAGGGTTCGTCTTTCAGCAGTATCACCTGCTGGACGACCTGACCGTGTACGAGAATCTGGAGATCCCCCTCTCCTACCGAAACGTACGCCGAAAGGAACGTCAGGCCATCGTGGCCGATTCGCTGGACCGGTTCCAGATCGTCGGGAAGAAGGACCTCTATCCGAGTCAGCTTTCCGGGGGCCAGCAGCAGTTGGTGGCCGTGGCTCGGGCCGTCATCGCCGAGCCTGAAGTCATCCTGGCCGACGAGCCCACAGGAAGCCTCCATTCCTCACAGGGTCGGATGATCATGGACCTCCTGGCGCGCCTCAACGAAGAGGGCACCACGGTGATCCAGGTCACGCACAACGAGGAATACGCCAAATACGGAAACCGGATCATCCAACTGAAGGATGGCTGGATCGTAGACGAGTAGGAGAAGCCGTTGACGCGACCTCGTATCCTGATTGCGGACGATCAGCCCGACGTGATCGAGGCGCTGCGACTCCTTCTGAAGTCCGAGGGCTTCGATCTCCAGACCGCGGCCAGTCCGGCACAGGCCCTGGAGCGTGTCCGGGAGCGCCGTTTCGACGCCGCCCTCGTCGACCTCAACTACACGCGCGACACGACCTCGGGGAAGGAAGGCCTCGACCTCCTGGGGAACCTCCTCGAGCTCGACGCGGCTCTCCCCGTGGTCGTCATGACGGCCTGGGGGAGCGTCGAGGGGGCCGTGGAGGCCATGCGCCGAGGGGCCCGTGACTATATCGAGAAGCCCTGGGATAACGACCGGCTCCTGGCCACCCTGCGGGCCCAGGTCCAGTTGGGCCACGCCCTTCGCAGGTCCCGGGTGTCCGACGATGAACCGCCGGATCAGGACCTCCCCGAGCTGATCGCCACGGATCCTTCCATGGCCCCTGTGCTGCAGATCATGAAGCGGATCGCTCCGTCGGAGGCCAACGTCCTGATCATGGGAGAGCACGGAACCGGCAAGGATGTGGCGGCCCGGTGGCTGCACGCCGCTTCGAAGCGCAAGGACGCCCCCTTCGTCCCGGTGAACATGGGCGGCTTCTCCGAGGGTGTCTTCGAGAGCGAGCTCTTCGGTCACGTCAAAGGGGCGTTCACAGATGCCAAGACCGATCGTGTCGGGTTCTTCGAGATGGCGGACGGGGGCACCCTCTTTCTGGACGAGATCGCCAACACGTCGACGGCGGTACAAGCAAAGCTCCTGAGGGTCCTCGAAACCGGCGAGCTCCAGCGGGTGGGCTCATCGGAGACCCGCCAGGTCGATGTCCGGGTGATCTCGGCCACCAACGCCAAGCTGGACCAGGCCGTCCGTGACGGCGCCTTCCGGGAAGACCTCCTCTACCGCCTGAACACCGTGGAGATCCGGATTCCCCCCCTGCGGGACCGACAGCAGGATATCCTCCCGCTGGCGAGGCACTTCCTCGAACGTGAGACCCAACGCTACCAGCGTCCCGGGCTGCGGTTCTCGGCCGAGGCCAGCGCGTCGCTCAAGAAGCACCCATGGCCCGGCAACGTGCGTGAGCTCGAGCACGCCGTCGAGCGGGCTGTCCTGATGACGGAAACCGACGAGATCCGAACGGGGGACCTGGGCCTGCGGCCCTCGAGGACGGGCAGCCTTCCCCTGGAGGAGCTCAAGTTGGACGAGGTGGAGCGGACACTGATCGAACGTGCCCTCGACCGCCACGACGGGAACGTGAGCCGAGCAGCGGAGACGCTCGGCCTCAGCCGCAGCGCCCTCTACCGGCGGCTGGAGCGCCACGACATCGGCGACGGATCATGACACCCGCCAGGGCACCTGGCGGGATGGATCGTCCCGTGAAGGAGGTGAGCCTACCTCAGGAAGCGCCAGCGGTTCCCGGCCTCTTCAGCTTCGACACCCGGATCATCCTCCTGTCCCTCCTGGCGGGAACCCCGGCGTTCGTTTTCGCCATGGTTCTACTCTGGACCGGGGACGCGGGCACCCAGGCAAAGGGCTTGGCCACCGCCGGCCTTATCATCCTCTGGCTTGCCCTGACCGCCGTGCTCCGGGAGCGCCTTCTCAGACCCATTCAGACCCTGTCCAATGTGCTCGCGGCGCTCCGGGAGGGGGACTTTTCCATCAGGACCCGGGTGAGCGTGGACTCCGACGACCCGTTGTCTCTTGCCTTCCACGAAGCGAATCAGCTCGAGGCCGTGCTCCGGGAGCAGAGGCTCGGGGCGGTGGAGGCCACGGCTCTGCTCCGACGGGTACTGGAAGAGATCGACGTTGCTGTGTTCGCCTTCGACGAGGAGGAGCGCCTGCGCCTCCTGAACCGCGCCGGAGAGCGCCTGCTCGGGCAATCTTCGACGGCGGTTCTTGGCCAGTTGGCGTCCACGCTGAAGCTTCAGGGCGCCCTGAGGGGACCGGTCCCGCGCACGGTGGAGGTCAACCATCCCGGCGGGCACGGCCGATGGGAGGTCAAGCGCACCACGATTCGTCAGGAGGGGTTCCCCCTCAAGCTCCTGGTCCTGTCCGACCTGTCCCGCGCCCTCCGGGAGGAGGAGCGCCTGGCCTGGAAGCGCATCATCCGGGTGCTGAGCCACGAGATCAACAACAGCCTGGCGCCGATCAAATCAATCGCCGGAAGCCTTCGTACACTGCTTCCCGAAGAGTCGCTGCCCGAGGACGTGGCTCCCGACGTCACCGGCGGGCTCAAGGTGATTTCGGGCCGGGCGGAGTCCCTGGGCCGGTTCATGGCCTCCTACGCGCAACTCGCCCGCCTGCCCAGTCCGGAGCTGGCCGAAATGGCCGTGGAGCCCTGGATCAGGCGCTGCGCCGCGCTCGAGACCCGGGTCCCGGTCGAGGTGCTGCCGTCGGAAGACGTGACCATCCGGGCCGACGCGGACCAGCTCGACCAGCTCCTCATCAACCTCATCCGGAATGCGGCTGACGCCGTCGAAGGCACGAGCGGCGGGGTCCGGGTCACCTGGCGGGCACGGCGCAACCGTGTCCACGTATTTGTGGAGGACGACGGCCAGGGCCTCGAGGAGACGGAGAATCTGTTCGTCCCGTTCTTCACCACCAAGCCGGGCGGGTCGGGTATCGGCCTGGCCCTGTCGCAGCAGATCGCCGAGGGCCACGGCGGTACCTTGACCCTCAGGAACCGGCGGCCGCACGGGGCCGTGGCACGCCTCACGATTCCGGTGGATCCGGAGCGGGACTGAGCCCGTCCACCACCCGGACATCGGTGCTGTCCCGAAGGACCGAACCGTCGGCCAGTCGAACTTCGGCGACCAGGCGCCAGGGGCCCGGCCTCGTGAAGGCGAACTCGGGCACGGAGACGGTTCCAGGCCCTGAGATTCCTGCTTCCACCCGAACCCCGATTCCGTCCGGGAGCGGCCTGCCCGTCACCGACCCGGACGCGGGCTGCACCTCTTCGCCTCTGACCTGAACGAGGATCCTGGCTGTCCCGGCGGCCGGAGGCGTCGGCGCCACCCGGATTCGCAGGCTGGGGCCCGCTTCCGCTGCGTTTCCACACGCGGCCACGAACACGACCACAGCAGCCTGGAGCGCGCGGAGCGGCAGCGGAGAGCGAGGCGTGCACGACTCAACCCGACCCATCGGGTCAGCAGCGCCCGCTGCTGATCGGCGCTGAGCATCCGGTGCCTGGAGAGCGGAGCCTGGGGGTCGGCGGCGACGCTCTCCAGGAGCGTCAGGTAGTGCGCCCGCATGTCCTCGACGGTGGACTCGTCGAAGAGATCGGGGTTGTAGACGAAGCGGCCCCTGAAGCCGGCCTCGGCCTGCGAGAAGTAGCACTCGAGGTCGAAGCGCGTGGTGGCCGCCATGTTCTCCACGCCCTCGATCTTGAGGTCCGTGAGCTTCAGGTCGGTCACCCCCACGTTCTGGAAGGCGAACACCACCTGCGCGAGCGGGCTGTGGCTCAGGTTCCGGCCCGGCTCCAGCTCCTCGACCAGGCGCTCGAAGGGCACGTCCTGGTTCTCGTAGGCGCCGAGCAGGGTGTCCCGCACCTGCAGCAGGAAGTCGACGAAGGGCAGATCGCGGCTCAGGTCGGAGCGCAGGACCTGCGTGTTGACGAAGAACCCGATGAGGTTCTCGATCTCCAGCTGGTTGCGATTGGCGATCGGTGAGGCGATGACGATGTCGCGCTGGCCGGTGTAGCGCGACAT
>JAHEKK010000281.1 GCA_024638395.1 Gemmatimonadota bacterium
CGGATGGCGTGGGTGGCGGATGGTGACGCGCCTCCAGCCAGCAGTTATCCCAGACTGGCCGATGGCACGCTGGTCCCGGTCGGGGCGCTGGCGTTCCCACAGTTACCCGGAGTAGACGTGCCGGCGGTCGCACACGTTGCATACCGCGCCGACTATGGCAGCCGGTTCGAGTCGGAAGGCATCGCCGAACGTCAGCCCCCTCAGCTCGGTGAGCCCTTTGCGTCCCTCGTGCCCCAGGTGGACGGCCTCGGCAACGAGCTGGGTGGGGTCCGGCTCGTCGAGCTCCGGGTCCCGGTGGCGACCTACACCCCCTGGAGCCTCCGTCTCGGGATGGCCGGCGGAGTGGACGAGCTTCGGGACTTCACGGGGCTCTGGATCCCTCTGCCGCGGACACGCGGAGAGGGCGAAGCCGAGGGAGATCCCCGGCCAGCCCTCGAGGTCGCCTACGGGTCGAGGGACCACTACATGAAGCTTGCTCGGGCAGCCGCCCGGGCGCTCGTGCTGGACGGATTCCTGCTCTCGGAGGACGTGCCGCGCATCCTGTCGCGTGCGGAGGCGCAATGGATGTGGGCGGAAGAACACGCCGCCCCGGCGCCACCCTCCTGACGTGGGGGCCCTGGGCCTCGGGCTCAGGGAACCGCGGCCTCCTCGAGTCCCGAGCCTAGCCTCACCGGGTCATCGGAGACAATCTCCGCGAGCTCCGCGCTTGCCGCCTCGAAGGCCTGTCTGAGACCCGGATCCAGCGTGGTTCCAAACTCCTTGAGGAGGTGCTTCGTGGCGCTCGCGAAGTCCTGTGCGCCCCGGTATGCCCGGGGGCGGGTCAGGGCGTCCAGGACGTCGGCGATCGCCGCAATCCGTGCGGCCAGGGGTATGGTCTCGCCCATGAGTCCGTCTGGGTAGCCGCTCCCGATCCACCGCTCGTGATGCCAACCCACCACGGCAAGGATGGTCTCGTTCTCCAGCAGGGGGGAGAGCAGCGTCCGCCCGATGAGGGGGTGGCGCTGGATCTCACGGCGCTCATCGTTCTCCAGTGGACCCGCTTTGTTCAGGAGTGGCGCCGGGATGCCCACCTTGCCCACATCGTGAAGCTCGCATCCCAAGGCCAGCCCCTCCATGTCGATGCGGCTCGTCTCAGGCCCCAGTCGCCTGGCGATGGCCAGGGACAAGGCGGAGACGCGTTCTGCATGGCCGTGGGCGTAGGGGTCCCGGATCTCGATGGCACGCACCAGGGTTCGGGCGCCTTGGACCAGCACTTCCCTGGCTTCCGTGGCGCGCTGGCGCTGTTCGTCCGTCTGGGGTGCGGTGTTGGTGCGGGCGATCTTGTGTGCATCGCGCCGGGCCAGCGCCTCGATCAACTCGTTCCTGAGGCTGGCGATCTCGAAGGGCTTGAACAGGTATCCGTTCGCCCCGGCGGTGAGGGCCTCGGCCGCCACGCCGGCATCGTTGATGCCGGTCACCGCGATGACCTCGGTGTCCGGCCATCGGCTCTTGGCGGCAGCGATGAGCTCGGTGCCACTCTGGCCCGGGAGGCGGATATCCGAGATGACCACGTCGAACTCGTGGTTCAGGAGTCCGATCCCGGCCGGAACGTCGACGGCCACCTGGACGTTACAACCCTCCTGTTCAAGATACTTCTGCAGGAGCGTTCGAACCCCGTCTTCATCGTCGACCACGAGGACGGAGCGCCCGGCGGCGAACTTGGTCACCTGATCCGGTAGCAGCGAGGGAGGAGGACTGCTCTTGCCGATCTCGGCGCCGGGCCGCGGGTAGTCGACGACGTCGATACGCTCGCCGCCACCCTGGCTGGCCGCCGGACCCTCGTCGGGTATGGCCGTCTCCTGGAGGATGGATCTCCCGAACATGGCCACGCAGTCGCGCCCGGCGCCCTTCGCACGATAGAGAGCGTGGTCCGCCGCGGCGAGGAGCTCGTCTGGCGACTTCAGGGAGGGATGGAACGTGGCTACGCCGGCGCTCACGGTGAGGGAGCCGCGGTCCAGTGTGGTGTTCCTCAGGGCCTTCCGAACCCGCTCTGCGAAGGCGAGGGCTCCCTCACCGTCCGACCCGGCCAAGACACTGACGAACTCCTCGCCGCCGAACCGGCCGCTCAGATTCATGCGCCGGGTGTTTTGAATGAGGATCTCGGCGAACGTCTTGAGGGCGGAATCCCCGGCCTGATGCCCCCAGCGGTCGTTGTACGTCTTGAAGTGATCCAGATCGAACAGGACCACCGAGAGGGTGCGGCCACGTCTTGCGGCGGCGAATTCGTTCTCCAGGAAGAACCGGGCGTGGCGTCTATTGGGCAGGTGAGTGAGGAGATCCGTAAACGCAAGGTTCTCCGCTTCCTCCCGTTCCCGGTGAAGGAGCTCGCTCAGCCAGCCGACGCCCAGCACCAATCCCAGGTATCCCAAGCCGCCCGCCGCCGTTAGCTGGGGCATGGGCCTCATCAGGGCGGCGGTGAAGATGAGGGTGACGGATCCGGCCAGAATGCTCCCGGCCAGGGCCAGCAGGGTGCCCCGGTATCCCCGGTAGAAGCCGAAAACGAAGGGCGGGAAGGCGATGGGCAGGAGCACCAACGTCCCGTAGGCAGTCAGTGCCCGGGGAGGCAGCACCAGCACGAGCACAACGGGCAGCACGAACGCCACCGCCGTCGCAACGGCGGCCTTCCGCGGGATCACGCGGCGCATGGCTTTTTCCGGGCCGGACATTGGCAAGGAAGCTGCCCGTGACGCACCACCCGGGGCAAGCCCCGGTGGGAAACGCAGAGAAGGGGTATGGGACGCCCCGTGGTCGCCGGGATAGCTCCCCACGACCACCGGGGCTGCTACCTCTGAAATATCGGCGGGCCGGAGGGGAATCGTGACTCCCTCGGGGACGGGCTTGGCGGTCGGATCGTCCGACACCCGAGGCCTCTTCATTGCCCGGGGCCTGGGGGTACGCCATAGGTTACGTCGCTCCTGGTCGTCCGGGGCGCCTGTAGCCCGTCCCACAGTGGAAACGTCGAGGCGCCGGCCCCGGAGACCCGCCAACTGCCACCGAGCCGCCTGCGAGGCATGCAGATGATGCGAAACGCCGGACTGGTCCTGCTCCTGTCCCTCTTCCCGACTGTCGCCGCACTTGGCCAGGCGCCCGCGGAGGGACCTCGCTACTTCATTTCGGTGGACATGGAGGGCATCGGTGGGGTGGGATCGCCCCAGATGACCTCGTCGAGCGGTGGAAAGGACTATGACACCGCCCGTCGCCTGATGACCGCCGAGGTCAACGCGGTGGTGGCCGCCCTTTTCGACGCCGGCGCAGGATCCGTGGTCGTGAACGACTCCCACGGCGATCACCAGAACGTCCTCCACACGAACCTCGACGCCAGGGCCGAGTACATCCAGGGAGCGGTCAAGCGGAGGGGTATGGTGGCGGGCCTGGATGCGTCCTTCGATGGGGCGATACTCATCGGGTACCACGCCATGGCGGGGCAGGCCGACGGATTCCTCGCCCACACGGGCTCGGGATCCGTAAAAGGCCTGTGGGTCAACGACGTCGAGGTGGGCGAGGGAGGGATGAACGCCATGTTCGCGGCTTCCGTCGGCGTTCCCGTCCTCTTCGCTTCCGGGGACCGGGCTTTCGCCGACGAGTTCACGGCTCTCACCGGCGCCCCCGTCGTGGTGACGAAGGAGTCCATCGGCTCGTCGGCGGCTCGGTTACGGAGCGCCGACGCCGTTCTGTCCGACCTTGCCGAAGCCGCGAGACGGGCCTCTTCCGCCCTCCCGCCGGCACTCTTGGATGTTGAACAGCCGACGTCGGTCCGGATGCGTTTCGCGTCCACCACGAGGCCATACGTTTTGGAGGCCATTCCCGGGATTCGCCGGCTGGACGGATACACGGTCGCCTTCGAAGCCGCTTCGATGGCGGAAGCCTACGAGCTGATCCGGCTCGCGTACCGATTCATCACGTGGTAGCCCACGTGCATTCCTCGTACGACACGATCGTAGTGGGACTCGGAGGAATGGGGAGCGCGACCCTGTACCACCTGGCCAAGAAGGGTCAACGTGTGTTGGGGATCGAACGGTTCGGTGTCCCCCACGAGATGGGATCGTCCCACGGTCTCACCCGGATCATTCGTCTGGCCTACTTCGAGCATCCGGACTACGTGCCCCTTCTACGCCGCGCGTACGTTCTCTGGGCTGAGCTCGAGTCGGAGCATGGTGACACCCTACTGGTGAAGACGGGATCCCTCGACGTGAGCGATCCCGATGACGACGTGTTCAAGGGATCGCTCGACTCCTGCCAGGACCATGGTCTGGCCCACCAGATCCTGGACTCCGGTCAGGTCCATGCCCGATTCCCCGGTTATCACCTGTGGCCTGAGGCCATGGCGGTGTTCCAACCCGATGGAGGATTCCTCGTACCGGAACGGTGCATCGAGGCCCACGTGAAGGCAGCGCGGAAGCGTGGGGCTGAAGTCCGTACCGGCCTCCGCGTTCTGGGGTGGGAAGAGACGGGTTCCGGCGTGCGGGTGACCACGGAGGACGGCGTTGTCGAGGCCGGGTGTCTCGTTCTGACGGCCGGCGCGTGGACAGCGGGTCTCACGGAGTTGGGCCGGCTACTCGAGGTCGAGCGCCAGGTCCTCGTGTGGTTCGAGGCGCCTGAGCCGGGCCTGTTCGCACCCGAGCGATTCCCGGTGTTCAATATCCGCGGCCCCATGGGCCACTACTATGGTTTCCCTGAATACGGCATCCCGGGTGTGAAGGTGGGGAAGTACCATCACCTGTCGGAGGTGGTCGATCCCGATGACGTGGACCGGGAAACCGGGCCGGCCGACGAACTTCCCATCCGCGCCTTCATGGAGTCGGTGCTTCCGGGCGCCGCGGGGGCGACCCTGAAGACCAAGGTTTGCCTCTTCACCAACACGCCGGACGAGCATTTCATCGTCGACCGCCTCCCGGGGACCGACCGTGTCGTCGTGGGAGCGGGATATTCAGGTCACGGCTTCAAGTTCGCCTCGGTGATGGGCGAGGTCCTGGCGGCCCTTGCCGCCGGAGAGGAGGCTCCCGGCGACGCGGCCTTCCTTTCGATGACTCGCTTCGCAGGTTGAATCCCGGCGCCGGGGTCGGGTCGGCTACCGCCGGCATCGATGGGAGTGCGCGTCGATGGTGGATGCTTCTACTCCTGTCCGTCGCCGAGCTCCTCGGCATGTC
>JAHEKK010000282.1:0-4279 GCA_024638395.1 Gemmatimonadota bacterium
CTACTGGCTCGCACGCCAGTTGGTGGCCGTGATCCCCAATTCTTCGGGGGGATCCGGTGAGTCCGTTCAGAGGATCCGGAACCTCGCGACGGAGGTTGCCGGGATCGATCCTTCCTTCACAGAGATCCGGATCAAGATCCACTCCTTCCCATCCGAGAGCGATCTGGGTTCGGTGGAGGCCTTCCTCCGGCGGCAAAACCTGTCCTCCGCGGCTCGAGACCGGCTCGTCGAGCTCAGGGCCGCTCTTCGTCAGCAGTACGATCGCGCGGCCACCGCCGAGGAGCTCCGCACCCTCGCCCGGCGGGCCCGCGGGGTCGGAGACGTGGCCGACTCGACGCTTTCCCTCGCCGAACGGATCGAAGACCCGGACGAAAGACGCACCCTGGCAAGCGTCGGGGCTCTGTCACGGCGAATCCGGGAGGCGGTCTCGTCGGGCCGGAATGGGAAGCTCAATCTCGGTCTTCTGCAGCTCGACCACGTGATCCAGCAACGCGCGCTGGTGTTGGGGAGCCGCCTCGAGGCCGATCGCGGAGCCCACTCCCGCGCCCATCGCCTGGGGGATTTGGCCCCCTACGCCGACCTGGCCTACGGAGCGGGGTTCCTGAGCCGCCGGGAGCGGGACCAGTTCCTTCGCCGGTCGGAAGCGCTGCGGGCAGAAGATATCTGGTCCGCCGGGGAGTACCGCCGTGGCATCTCGTATCTGTCCCGGGTCGTGGAATGGTCCTGGGCGACCGTGCGGAGCCGCACGTCTCCGACCCTCGAGCGCTTCGTTCAGGTGGAGCCGCGGGCGGCCGATTACCTCGATGCCGCCCTGCGAGGCTCGGCCCTCCTGCCCCTTTCTTCCGCCCTGGCGCGTCTTGCCGCCGACGCGGACCGGGCCCTCGGCGCCACACACACCCTTCCTCGAGGCGACGCGTCCGGGGATCCCACGGGGGTCAGGGGTCTCAACCCGGGCGTGGCGGTCGGACGGCTTCACGTCGACGAGGTCACCGATCCGACCCTCTTCGACCGGAGCCGGATCTACCTCCTCCCGGAGACGACGCCTGAGCTCAGACCGGTGGCCGGGGTGCTGGCCCTGGACGCGGGAAATCTCTTGTCCCACGTCCAGTTGCTGGCCCGCAATCTGGGCATTCCGAACGCGTCCGTTCCTTCGGCCCTCGCTCCAGCGCTGCGAGAGCTGGAAGACCAGGAGGTCTTTTTCGCTGTGTCACCTCTGGGGCGCGTCGTACTCAAAGCCGCGGCGGAGATGACCGCTGAAGACCGGTCCGTCATCGGTGCCCCGGCGGACGCGGCGCGCCGCAGGGTTCGATTGGACACGTCGAGGCTCGACCTGTCCGTGGTCGACCCCGTGCCGATGGAGGAGCTCGGTGAGGCGGATTCGGGCGTCCTGGTGGGCCCGAAGGCCGGGAACCTGGGGGCCCTCGCCACGGCCTTCCCCGGCCGGGTAGCCCCGGGCCTGGCTCTTCCGTTCGGGATGTTCGTACGGCACGCGTCTCAGCGGCCCGGCGACGACGAGGGCCCCCTGGAGATCTTGAGGCGTGCCTACCGAACCGCGGCTCAGATGCGGGCGCGAGGCGCGACGGAAGAGGAAGTCGACCGCTTCATGTTCGATCAGCTTGCCCTGGTCCGCGCCGGGATCGTGGCAGCGGACTGGCTTCCGGACATGAGGGCCAGCATCGAGGGGGCCGTCCGGGAGGCGTTCGGCGATGATCTCTCCGGGGGGATCTTCGTGCGCAGCGACACCAACGTGGAGGATCTTCCCCAGTTCTCCGGTGCAGGCCTGAATCTGACGCTGCCCAACCGGCGATCGATGGACGATGTCCTCGACGGGATCAAGCAGGTCTGGACCTCTCCGTTTACGGAACGTGCCTACCTGTGGCGTCGTCAGATCCTCGAAGAGCAGGGCGACGTGTACCCCTCCGTGCTCTTGCTGGAGAGCGTCCCGTCCGAGAAATCCGGTGTGATGATCACGTCCGGGTTGGAAAGTGGCGCGCCGGAGGATCTGACCATAGCGACCGGAGAAGGGGTAGGCGCGGCCGTCGACGGGGAGAGCGCCGAGACGATTCTGGTCCATCCCGACGGGAACGTGACCCTTCTCAGCCAGGCCAAGGCCGCTTTGCGGAGAGTGCTCGTTCAGGGCGGCGGGGCCCGAATGGTCCCTGCGCTCCGTCCGGACGAGTTGCTCGCGCCCGAAGAGATCCGCCAGCTTCGGGCCGTGGCGGACCGGTGGAGGCGGGTCACGATCGACCGGACCGCGGGTCGGGTCTGGGACTTCGAATTCGGGTTCGTCGAAGGGCGACTCTGGTTGTTCCAGGTCCGCCCCTTCGTCCGATTTCGGAGTAGTGAGCTGCTGGAGCGAGTGGCACTTCTTGATCGAGCCGCCATCGAGAACGCAGCCGAGAGCATCGCCATGCACGAGCTCATTCCATGAGCCGGCCATTTCGTCGGAGCTTGGCCGCTGCGGCGGTCCTGTTCCTGGTGGGCGCAGACTCAACCCCGGCGCCCTACCCCCTCGACGGAGCGGAGGCCACCGGTATTCGCCGCTTGAAGGCCTACCAGATGGTTCGCGAGGGCACGCTGGCCGGCAACGTCCCCCTTCCCCCTGGGGCCCTCCTTCCGAGCAGTTCCATTCGGCTGCGCCTGGCGGACGTGGGCGCGGACTACGACCCCGGACCTCCAGTGGTGACGGATTCGGTGCTACAAGCCGGGCTGCAGCGCCTCCTGCGCGGCCGCTCGGACACCTACCGTCTCGCCCTGGTGGACATCACGGACCCTTCGCATCCGCGCTACGCCGAGGTTCGTGGCGGGCAGGGCTATATCCCGGGGAGCGTCGGAAAGCTGCTCGTCCTCACGGGGCTCTTCAACGAGTTGCAGAAACTGCACCCGACCGACACCCGAGCCAGGGCCCGCATCCTGCGAGAAACCCGGATCGTCGCAGATCACTTCGCGATGCCGAACAGCCATGCCGTTCCCATCGTCGCCGACGACTTTTCGCGGCTCACGCATCGGGCCATCGTGCTCGGTGACGAGTTCAGCCTGTGGGAGTGGGTGGACCACATGGTCTCTCCCAGTTCCAACGCGGCAGGTTCGGTGGTTTGGAAAGAAGCCCTTCTCCTGAACGAGTTCGGCGCCGACTACCCACCCACTCCGGAGCAGGCAGCGGCGTTCTTTTCCGATACGCCGAAGCCCGAGCTCACGGAGCGCTCGATCCGGATTTTGGAAGAACCCCTCGTAGCCGCGGGGATCGATACGACAGGACTCCACCTGAGGACCTTCTTTACGAGGGGCGGCCAACGGGTCGTGCCGGGGCGGGGCAGTCACTCGACGCCCAGGGAGCTCGTGCGCTGGCTGGTGCGCCTCGAGCAGGGTCGCCTGGTCGATCGCTGGAGCAGTCTCGAGATGAAGAAGCTCATGTACTTCACGAGGAGACGCTACCGATACGCCGCGTCGCCGGCCTTGGCGGATGCAGCCGTGTTCTTCAAGTCGGGCTCCTTGTACCGCTGCCAGCCTGAGGAGGGATACGAGTGCGGGCAGTACCGCGGCAACGTGGAGAATCTCCTGCATTCGGTGGCCATCGTCGAAACGCCGGCGGTCCCCACCGCCGAAGCTCCTCAGCGCCGGTATCTGGTCTCAATGATGTCAAACGTGCTCAAGGTGAACTCCGCCGCCGAGCACGCTGAAATCGCGTCGGAAGTCGACCGCTTGGTCAAATCGACGACGCGGCCGTAGATCACCATCCTTCCCTGAGCTGCCGATGCCCTCCAGACTCGCGGCGACCGCACTGGCCGTGTTGAGCGTCGCCCTTCCAGCCCATCCACTGGCGAGCCAGGTACCATTCGTCGAGGAGGAGGCTCTCGCGCTTCCTTCCCCGGATTCGAGCCTGCAGGCGGACCTGGACCGCGTCCTGGCCCGAGAGCCATACCGGTCGTTGTTGAGGCGTGGAAGTCTGTCCGTGTCGCTTCTCGATATGAGCACGGGGGAGGGCTTGCGGTACGCGGCCGCGGACGATGACCGCATGAGATATGCAGCGAGCCTGCCGAAGATCGCCATCATGCTGGCGGTGTTCGCCCGAGTGGACGAGGGTGTTCTGGAGTACACTCCGGAGCTCAAGGCCAAGCTCGAGGCGATGATCCGCCGGTCCAGCAATCGCGTTTCAAGCGAACTGATCACGCTGGTCGGCTTCGAGACCATCGAAGAGGTCCTTAGAGATCCCCACTATGAGCTGTACGATCCGGACCGACGGGGTGGTCTCTGGGTCGGGAAGGGTTATGGAGGACTG
>JAHEKK010000282.1:4289-5181 GCA_024638395.1 Gemmatimonadota bacterium
CTCGCACGGGGCGACGACCCGGCAGGTGACGAGGTTCCTGGCCATGATGGAGCTGGGGCAGCTGGTAAGCCCCTGGGCGTCGGGGGAAATGAAGAACATCCTGAGCGACCCGGGGATCGAGCACAAATTCGTACTGGGGCTGCGCCAGGCGCGCCCCATGTCCCAGATCTTCCGAAAGTCCGGAACCTGGCAGCGTTGGCACGCCGACGCCGCGGTCGTGGAGCGGGCTGGTCGCAAGTACGTCGCCGTCGCCTTGCTCGAATCGGAGCGCACCGGGGTCCTGGCCCGGCTCATCGTCGACCTGGACGACGTCATTTTCGGTCGCCTCGAAGCGAGTCCCTGAGGGAATCGCCTGGGGACGACTGCTGGGCGTCGGCGACTCGGATAGATCCCGCGGTCACGCTGCGGAGCGAGTCGTCGCTGCAAGGGGGCGGAACCCGCCGCGCCTCACTCGGTCGGGGGCGGGCTTCGGCTACGCCTTCGACAAGCCCCGGAATATTCCCCTGCAATGGACACCTGCTGTCGGGATGTCCAGGCGCCGTTCTCGGCCAAGGACACGGATTAGGCAGGCGCCATTCGCCACGCTCCGTCCGGTTGTTGCTTATACCAAGTAGCTGGCCGTCTGATCATCGTCCGTGGCGCGCCTCGCCCCCGGTGACCGACTCCACCAATGCGGCGGTCAGCACGGCCGGAAATCCCCCGCCGCCCTGGAGATGCGCCTGATTCACCTCGAGCTCGATACCCAGATAGTCCGTCTGGGGCAGCTGTCGGCGGAGGATGGTCACGAGACCGTCGGCAGTCCCCTGATACGGGTAGTTGCGCCGCACGCGCCATCCCGGAAGGAGCCGGCGGAGGGTTCGGGTCGCCGCTCCTGCGAAGGCCGCTTCTTCGC
>JAHEKK010000283.1 GCA_024638395.1 Gemmatimonadota bacterium
CGCCGGCAAGTCCGAGGAAGAGTCCGCCCCGCCTGCGGAGATACCCCCGGAGTCCCGACAGGCGAAGGTCGCGACGGCAAGCGTCCAGGAGAACGACGACACCGGGAAGCGTGATGGCGCTCTCCTTCGTAAGGCAGGCAGCGGCATAGAGGGCGCACACGCCGCCCAACCGCCTCCAACTCATGCGACCTGGGCACCGGACAACGGCTACGCATGCAACCAGGTACAAGACCGTCGAAAGGAGCTCGGCCATGCCTACGACGTTGGCCACAGCCTCCGTGTGGACGGGGTGTACGGCGAAGAGCAATCCGGCAAGGAACGCTGCCCCCAACGGCATGAGATGGGCAAGCAACACCACCACCAGGGCGGCGGCAAGGGCGTTCAGAACCACGTTGACCAGGTGGAACCCGACCGGTGAGCCCCCCCAGAGGGCCCATTGCAGGCCGTAGGCCACGGTCGCTACCGGCCGCCAAAGCCCCAGCTCCCTTCCGTAGGCGTTCGGCCAATAGGGCTCGAACGCCGACCCCGGCAGATCGGCGAGGGTGTGGATGTTCGGGTTGTCTGCGATGATCGGCCGGTCGTCATAGGCGAAGTCGTTCCCCAGGCTGTTGGCGAAGACCAACACGGCAACGGCGGCGCAGATCAGTGCGGCCGGCCGGAGATGTCGGGTCGGTGACTGCCAGAGCTTCATGATGGCACCCGCGTAGGGTAGGTCCTGGGGCGAGACGTCGGGATGGGGGATTGGGCCCCCACGACCGTCGGGCAGCACATCGGCTACCCAAAGTCCAGGGTCGACCGCACGACCGCGAATCGATAGGCCATCCGGTCGCCGGTCGCCGCCTCGGCCCGGCGCCGCCAAAGCGACGGGTGGCACACCTTCGACGAAGGGCACCCGCCGGGCTTCCGCCAGCTACTGCCCCGGCCTGAAGTTGCCCCCGACCACGCGGGCCCGCTCGGCTGCGTCGGCCAGACCCATGATCACGTACGCCTTGGATAGGTGCTCCCACAACACCGGATCGTCCCATCTGGTCCTCAGGCCTTCCGTGGCCGTGCGCTGGGCCGCCCTACCCCTACCCTGCCTGAGCTGATGCTCGGAAAGAAGGCGATAGGCCAGGGGTTGGTCCGGAGTCTCGCGTGCGGCTCTCGCGAGCAGCGTATCCGCCTCCTCGGGCCAGCCGTTCCGGCTCAAAAAGGCCCCGGCTTCGACGAGTGTGGCGTAGTGTCTCGGGGACAGGGATACGGCGAGGCGGTAGGCCTCCGCTGCCTCGGCCGAACGCCCCACCTCGGCGAGCCCGGCCGCCCGTGCCCGCTGTCCCAGGAAGGACGTCGGGTGATCCCGGTGGAGAACCCGGAACACGTCGTGAGTCGACAACCAGGCGGGATTTCGGACCGCTGTTCGAGCACCGAACGCCAGAACCAGGCTGGTGGCCACCACGGCCACCACCTTCCTCGAGCGGCCGCGTCCCAAGCAGACCGCCACGCCGGCAGCCACCAACGTGAACCCGACCGAGGGCAAGTAGAGGGTTCGCTCCGCCAGGACGGTGCCGGCTGGAAAGAGGAGCTGTGATACAGGGAGGACGGAAATCGCGAACCAAACCGCTCCGACTGCGACACCGGGGATGCGGCGGAAGGCGAGACAGGCCGAAACCGCGGCGGTCAGCACCATGGAGCCCAACACCACACCCGAGTCCACACCGAGGGCCGGCACGAACACTCCGGGTCCGTAGTCCGCCGCCAGCGACAGGGGGAAGACCATCAGCCGCACGTATTCCGGCCACAGGGCCAGCCCGGTCAGAAGGCGTTGGCCAATCGTGAGTCCCCTGAGCTCGGCAGCCGGCGCATCACCAGTGAGCGCCCCCAGGGCTCCCCAACGAAACAGTCCGTACACGAGGCCCACGGCAGCCATCAAGGCCAGGACCTGCCACGCCGTGCGCCGTGGGAACGGGCGGTCCCGGTCGCGGCTTACGAGCCCCGCGGAGACGACACACAGGAAGGGCATCATGGCCCCGTTTTCCTTGGCTCCCAGAGCGAGGGCATAGACCAAGGGGAGTAGGAGCAGGGCCCGGAGCCGCGCTCCCTCGCTTCGGCCCATCCACTGGAAGAGCAGAACCCCCAGGAGAACCAGGGCCGCGGCCAGCAGCTCGCTTTGACCCGAGACGTTCGCCACGGCCTCGGTGTGGACGGGATGGACGGCGAAGAGCGCAGCGGCCGCGACCGCTCCGGCGGGAGGCAGGTGGACCGCCGCAAGAACGCCGACCAACGCCGTGACGCCGGCATGGAGCCCTACCGACACCAGGTGGTAGGGGAGGGGCCAATCGCCCCAGAGGCGCCACTCGGCCATGAACACGGCGGTGGTGAGCGGCCGGAAGAGACCCGACCCTGTCGCCGCCTGGGGCCAATAGGGTTGCTCCAGGACGTCCGACAGAGTTCCGGACTGCACCACGGGGTTCGCCAGGATCAGCCCGGTATCGTCGTAGGCGAACCCGTTCGGTACCGCGGTGACGTAGACCAGAACCGCCAGTGCTACGGCACCGAGGATTCCCCGGCGAAGCGACATTTCGGCGGACTCACCCGCTCCGCTCGGCGGAAAGGACAGAGTCCGACCGCGGGGCCTGGTCGCCGGCACCGGGCTCGGCGAGCCAATGGGGGGTACCACCCTCCCAGGGCCGGGCTTTGGGGCCCAGGAGATTGCACCGGAAGATGTACCAGATGGCCGAAAACCCGTCCTTCCAACCGATCTTCTTCCCTTCGGCGTAGGATCGCCCGTCGTAGGCAATGGGCATCTCATAGATGCGGGCACGTGCCTGGGCCAGCCGAGCCGTGAGCTCCGGCTCGATTCCAAACCGATTCGCGGTGAGGGGAACGCTCTGCAGGAGTTCGGTGCGAACCAGCTTGTAGCAGGTCTCCATATCCGTCAGGTTCAGGTCGGTGAACATGTTGGAAAGGAGCGTGAGGAATTTGTTCCCCATCATGTGCCAGAAGAACAGGACACGGTGCGTTCCGCCCAGGAACCGGGACCCGTAGACCGCGTCGGCCTTGCCCTCGAGGATGGGGCCGAGCAGGTCCGGAATCTGGGCCGGATCGTACTCGAGGTCGGCATCCTGCACGACGACCACGTCTCCGGTGGCATGCTGGAATCCGGTACGCAAGGCGGCGCCCTTGCCCTTGTTGACCTCGTGGAGGCAGAGCCGGTCGATCAAACCGTCTCCCTCCAGCTTCGCAAGGAGTTCCCGGGTACCGTCCGTGGAGCCGTCGTCCACCACGATGACTTCCTTCCGGACGGGAACGGCGGCCACGCGCCGAAGGAGGCGCTCGACGGTATGGACCTCGTTGTAGGCGGGGACAACGACGGAAACCCGAATTGCGGCCGTGTCCGGCCACACCCAGCCCGTCTTCCCGGTCATGTCAGCCATCAGTCTTCCCTTCTCCAGCCCCGGCTCCTACCGCGAGTCCGTAGCGATTGATCTTGCGGTACAGCGTGGACGGATCGATACCCAGGACATCCGCCGCCCGTGTCTTGTTGCCACCCTCTGCGTTCAATACCCACTGGATGTACGCCCGCTCCACAACTTCCATCGGAGGGTTCGCCGGCGCAGCGTCGCACACGATCCGTGGCGTCGGTGCCTCCCTGATCCGGGCGGGGAGATCCTCTACGGCGATGGAGCTATCGAGGGAAACGATGGCCGCCCGCTCCAGCGCGTTCTCCAACTCCCGCACGTTGCCGGGCCAGGCGTATTCGATGAGCACCTGTAGCGCGTCCTCGTGAACCTCGAGAGGGTGGGATTCACCATGCACCCCGAGCCTTCTCAGAAAGTGGTCTATCAGCAACGGAATGTCGGTCTTCCTATCCCGCAAGGGAGGCATCTCGATCTGGAAGACGTTCAGCCGGTAGAAGAGGTCGGAACGGAAGGATCCCCTACGGACCTCCTCTTCCAGGTCGCGGTTGGTCGCAGCGAGAATCCGCACGTCTATGGAGACCGGGCGGGTCGCTCCGACGGGAATCACCTCCCGCTCCTGGATGGCCCGGAGGAGCTTGACCTGTGTGGCGGGGCTGGTCTCCCCGATTTCATCGAGGAAAAGAGTGCCGCCTCCGGCGGCCACGAGGAGGCCGTCCTTGTCTTTCACGGCTCCCGTAAACGAGCCCTCGACATGGCCGAACAGCTCGCTCTCCAGGAGTGTCTCCGGCAGGGCGCCACAGTTGATGGAAAAGAAGTCCCGGTCTCCCCGCTCGCTCAGCTCGTGAAGGAAGCGCGCCATGACCTCCTTGCCCGTCCCGCTTTCCCCGGATATCAAGACGGTCGACTCCGTGGGCGCCACCGTCCGGGCGAGTTCCACGACCCGCCGGAAGGAGCTGGACCTGCCTACGGGCTCGCGCGACGATCGCTGATCGCGGCGCTTGATCTCGCGCTTCAACTCGTGATTCTCGTTGGTGAGAACGCGGGCCTCGACCGCTCGCTTGCAGATCGCCAACACCTCATCGTTGGAAAACGGCTTCTGCAGGTAGTAGTAGGCTCCTTCGTTCACCGCCCGTACGGCCGTCTGGAGCGACGCCTGCGCCGTCATGAGCACCACGGGTAGGGCCTCATCAGCCGCCCTGGCGCACCTCAGGACGTCGATACCGGTCTTGCCGGGCATGCGAATATCGGTGAGCACCAGATCGGGAGGCGCCTCCGAGAGCAGGCGGCACGCTTCTTCTCCGCCCGTTGCCGTTGCGACCTCGTACCCTTCCCCGGTCAGCAGGATGCGCAGCGTATCGAGAATCCCCGTCTCGTCGTCGACGAGGAGGATCTTGTGCGTGGGCTTCATGAGCTCCTGTGGATTCCTGGAAGCAAGAGGACGAAGCGGGCTCCACCCCGGGCCGCGTGTTCCACGTACACCGAGCCGTCGTGCGCCTCGATCGTACGGTGCACCACGGCCAGGCCGAGGCCCGATCCGCCTTTCCGTTTCGTATAGAAAGGATCGAAGATCCTGCCCAGATCGTTAGCGTCGATGCCGGGTCCGTCATCTTCGATGGAGACCCGGATCATCTCCCCCGACCCACCGTAAAGATCTGTTTCGCTTTCGGTTACGGCCCCCACCTCCACCAATACTGAACCTCCAGGACCGGCGAACTGGCCGGCGTTGAGAAGGAGGTTGAAGAGGGCGCGGTGAAGCAGATCCCGATCACCCGTCA
>JAHEKK010000284.1 GCA_024638395.1 Gemmatimonadota bacterium
CTCATTCTTGCTCGGGTCGTCGAGGGGCCGGCTGGAGACCGCTCGGACTCGGCCGGGCACGTTGGAAGGCTGATGGGGAACGAGATGATTTGCCATGGATCAACCCGACTGCGTCGGTCCCGTTGTACCGGTGCGCTTGATTCCACCGGTGTGAGACTGCCCGGAAACCCCCAGGTCACCCTGGTCGATTCCCTCGATTCCTGCTCCTCCTGGGCGGCCTGCGGCCCTGAGAAGACGTTCATAGTGCTTTGCCGTTGCCTCGACCACCACTTTGAGGTCAAAGTGGCGTACGGCGATGCCTCGGGACTCCTGAGCGAAGCGCTTCCTGAGCATGGGTTGGGCCACAAGGGACCCCACCGACCGGGCCAAACCCTCCACCTGGCCGGTATCGATGAGGAACCCGTTCCGGCCCTCCTCGACCACGGCCTCACACCCCGGGCTGCGCGTCGTTACCAGGGGAAGTCCCATGGAAGCCGCTTCGAGCAACACCCTCGGGACGCCCTCCCTATACAAAGAGGGTAGAACGAACACGTCGGTGGCTCCATAGATGGTCCGGACGTCGGAGCGCTCTCCAAGCCATTGGACCGACTCCCCCACCTCGGCCAACTCCCGGGGGGACAGCCTGTCCAAGCTGTTCTGGTCGTCCGGCCCCACCAGGACGAACTTCGCCGCCGGATGGGTCTCCTGAAGGAGCTGAGCCGCCCGTGCGAACTCCAGCACGCCCTTGGAGCGGATCACGCGGGAAACCATGGTCACGACCACATCACCCTCTTTGGCCCCGACTTCCTTGCGGACAGCCCGGGCCGCACTCGGGTTCAGCTTCGCAGGATCCAGCAGATCCGTGCGGACCCCCGATCCGGGTATGATGGCCGTCCTGTCGGGAGGCGCCAGTCCCGCATCGACGAATTGGCGGAGGTCGCCTTCATTCTGGAAGACCGTCAGGTCGGACCCATGGCACGCGCGCCTCTGCAAGGGCTCGTAGATCGCGCGGACGAAGCGGGTGCGCAGGTCGTTGCGGGAGTAGAGGGACCCCAACCCCGGCAGGGTACCGATCACCACGGGTACGTCGGCGCCCATGGCCGCCAGCCGGCCCCATACCGCCGGCTTGGTGGCGAAGGCGTGGACGAGATCCGGCTGAAGTCGCCGGATGACCCGCCGGAGGAACCAATAGGATCGGGCGTCGCTCAATGGGTTGGTGCCGCGGTCCATGGGATAGTAGATGAACGGGAACCCCGCCGCGACGAACTCCTCTGCGCGGCGAAGGTCCGACCCCGCCCCGGCGAACCGGAAACGGCTCGCCAGCGCATTCATGAGATCGATACGCTTGTGGACGTCGTCGCCACCCACGATCAGAACGCGGCGGGACGGCCCGCCCCGCTCGATATGCCAGATCCCGTCGTTCATGGTTCCATGCTGGTCATAACCACCAGTGTCGGTCCGGGCCGCGTCAACTCAACGCTGGCCCAGGGGCCGAGACATGTCATCTCGACCCACCTGACCCGATGGGAACCAGTGGATCTTGCCGGAGGCGGGGATAGACAGGGCTCTCCTCGATCCAGACACCCGCCTCCTCATCCGTATCGGATTCGAACTCCATCTCATCGTGGGTCCGGGCCAGCCGCCAGATCGCCACTCCGAGTCCGAGAAGGACCCAAAGGAGCTTCGACTTCTGGTTCGGGCCGTAGAAAGCATACGGGCCCGCTTGCAGAAGAAGGCTGATCAACAGCCCGAAGGTCAGGGTCGCGAGGGCCTGGTCCTGCCGGACCGCAGGCCGCCGACAAGCTCGCCAGACGCTTGCGATCGCGACCGTGAGGATGGAAAGCCAGAGTATGATCCCTACCAGTCCCAGGTCTGCCATGATGCCGACGTGGCTCGAGTGGGGACTCCGTCGGCTGAGCCACAACTCCGTCCCCCCCGGAACGATGAATTGGTACCTGTAGAGGAACTGGTCCCCGAAATTCTCGTATCCGACCCCCAGGACCGGGTGGTCACGGAACATGGCGACACCCACCGCCAGGTGGTAGCCACGGACGCTGAGACCCCCCGCGTCGGCCTGCACCGTCGTGGTGAGGTAGGGAACGATGGATTGGATGCGGCGCTCCAGCCGGGCGAACGAGTCCTCCTGCGAGAAGACTGCGACCGTAACCACGGCAAAGCCGACGAGAAGCCATCCCCTTCCCCGGCCGGCCCTCAGAACCTGGAGGCTCATGATTACGATGACGACCGGGAGCAGCATGATGGACGCCCGGGACAGCGTTCCCAGCACGGCCCCAGACGCCAGGCCGATATACGCCACACCGAGAAGGCGCCACAGGAGAGTGCGCTCACTCACGAGCAGGTAGAAGGCGCACGGCATCAGGGTCACGAGAAGCTCGGCGGTGCCGTTGATTCCGGCGATGTTCTCACCGGCTCGGACCGCGTCTCCGGCCACCGCGTCGAACATCGTGAGCCCGGCGGCCACGATGCCGGAGGCGATCAGGACGCGGAACAACTTCTGCACGTCCTCCCACGAGTCGATCACGTCCAGAACGATGACGCCCAGCGCCACGAGTTGGACCAGCCGGATGAAGCCGGATCTCACGGCGTCGGTGTTGTCGGCCCAGAACGTGGACGAGATGACCAGGGTCAGGAACGCGATGCTCAACCAGGTCACCGCGGCACCGAACACGCGGGAGAACGACTCGTTCCGCAGGATCTTTCCCACGAGCCAACCGGTGGCCACACCCAGCCCGATCAGCCGGGCGGCCGTGAACCCCGAAAACACGGCGGCATTTTCGACAGGAAGCGTCGCGGCCAGCATCAGGACGCCCCAGAAGGGGCGACGGATCATGAGGACCGCCCCCACGGCTCCCGCGGCCCCGAGAAGGACGACGGGTCCATACATCGCCATGGCGACACCCACGCCCAGGCTGATCAGGATGATCAGCAGCAGAGCCATCTGGCTCCCTGGCATGCGGTAGGCGGTCGCGGGCACGGCCAAAGCCTTTCTCAGGGCACGGAGACGGTAGGAGACTCGTCGGCTTTCTCGTGCTCCCGCCGTGGCGAGAGTCCATCGACCTGGCCGGGAGACCCCCCGTCTACTGTATCAAATGTTTCCAACCCGCACAGATCATAGTAAACCCGGTCGTAGCCATCGTGCATACCCTGGAGGCTGAACCGGTCCTCTACCACCTTGCGGCATCGATCGCCGATCTCTTCACGCAATTCCGGTGCCATGGCGCGGTAGCGACGGATTTCCCGGGCGAGCGCTTCGGAATCGTCCGGAGCGAAAAGGGGAATGAAATCCGTCCCCGCGGCAATCTCACGGTGTGGGGCAATGTCCGACAGGATCACCGGGCAACCGGACGCCATGGCCTCGAGAGGGGCCATGGGCATTCCCTCGCCTCGAGACGCGGACACATAGAGGTCGGCCCGCCCATACAAGAGCCCGAAGACGTCTCCTCGGCTCAGTTCGCCTGCAAGCGTCACGCGGGGATCTGCCGACGCGGCCTTCCTGAGGGGATCCTCGAGAGCTCCGTTTCCGGCGAACGTCAGACGCGCCTCCGGGTCCTCAAGGGAACAGAACGCCCGCAGGATCGCGAAGGGGTTCTTGATCTCGATCAGCCGTCCCACCGAGGCGACCTGAAATTCGTCCCCACCCTGGGTCCGCTCCATGCCGGACACGGTCTCGTCCAGGCGGGTGAGGTCCACTCCGTTGCACACCACGGACAGGCGGCCCCTGGCCAGGCGGTGGAACCGCGGGGGGAAGCTGGCCAGGCTGGCCTCGCTCACACAGACCACTCGCTCGTAGAAGGCAAAGGTCCCGTAGGACAACAGCCGATTGCGCCGCTTGAAGTTCGAGTTGGTGAAGGAGTGATGGGCCGAGTAGAGAGTCCGCCCCAAACGCCGTCCCCGGATGTGGCAGAACCACCAGTAGAGCATCCCGTCGATGGGGCCGTGGGCGTGGATCACGTCGTAGGGTCCCGCCTCCTCGGCCGCCCGCAGGGCGCGCTTGAAGCCCCCGAATGTGCCGTCGCCATCAAACAGCCGGATCCGGTCCGGGAATCCGATTCGGCAGGGGAAGAACGTAGCCACGTCCACCTGGTGCCGGGCCGGATACAGGAACTGGTTCGCCTCGCTTTGTTGGCCGACCTCGAGATGGAGGTGGAGGACCTTGAGAATCGGTCCCGTCCCTTTGACCCGCTTGATCGCCGGAGTCACAGGATCCTCCCCGGCACGGCGTGAGGGCCCGCGCCCGCCATCAGCCGTTGGTAGAGGGACAAATGGGTGGCGGCGGTCACATCCAGCGAATTCCGGCCGACAACCTGCGATGCCGCTCGCCGGGCGATTTCGGGGCGATCCGACGCCAGGGCCCGCCGAAGGGCCGACGCCAGGCTGGCGCCGTCGTCGGTACTGAACACGAATCCGGTGACGCCCTCGTGGACCACGGCGGTGTTGGGCTCGAGGTCGCTTACGACAGGAACGACGCCGCAGGCCATGGCCTCGAGCAAAGCCACGGACTGGCCTTCGCGCTGGCTGGGCAGGATGAACAGATCGGACGCTTTCAGCACTGTTTCGGGATGGTCGGTCCTTCCGAGAAAGCGGACGGAGGACGGCGCCACATCGGCGGCGAGCCGCCTGAGTTCCTCCTCTTCCGGCCCATCCCCGACAACCAGCAGCGGACCCGTCTCGGCCGCGCCGCTCTCCTCCCACGCACGGATCAGCAGGTCGACTCTCTTCAGGGCCACGAGTCGCCCCACGAAAGCTCCGGCGACTTCGTTCTCCAGCAGCCCGAGATCGTCGCGAAGGGCAACCCGCTCGACCGGATCAGGCGGGGCGAAGCGTACCGTGTCGATACCGTTTGGCAGTTGGACGATTCGCTCGGCGGGGATGCCTTCCGCTTCGAGGGTTCGCGCCACGTGGGGGCCCAACACTCCGATCCGGTCTACCCACCGCCTGACGGCATGGAACCTGGGACCGCCCCCCGACTCTCCGATCCTGAGTTGGAGCTTTGGATCGGAATGGACGGTGAACACCACTCGCCTTCCCAACAGGACTCGCGCCAGAAGGGAGACCAGGAGTTGAACGTCCGGTCCCTGGGCATGGACGACACGGTGGTCCCGGAGCCGGGTGGCGAGGAGTAGAAACGCATGAAGGGCGAAGAACAACGCTCCCACCTTCCCCCGGAGGGGG
>JAHEKK010000007.1 GCA_024638395.1 Gemmatimonadota bacterium
CCCGAGGACATATGGACTGTGACGGGTCGGTGATGATCGAAGATCCCGGAGCCCTTCGATCCGCCTTGATCACTTGCTGGCGCTTGCTGGCTTCGGCCGTGGCGGGCGCCGTGATACTCGGCCTCGTCGGGTGCAACTACTCCTTCCGGGCCGGGAGCGGATTCCCGGAGTACATCCGAACGGTCGCCGTGCTCCCCTTCGAGAACGAGACCCCGCGTTTCGAGCTGACCCAGGAGGTTCACGAGGCCCTCCTTCGTCAGCTGCCCCGCTCCCTCGGTCTGAATCAGGCCGGAGAGGGGGTAGCCGACGCCGTGGTCTCGGGTGTGATCCGTGCCTATGACCTCACGTCGCCCTTGTACAGGCAGGGCAGTCGGGCTGAATCGGTGGAGGTGCTCCAGCGTGAAGTCGTCCTCGTCGTATCGGTCCAGATCCTGGACCAGCGGGAGAACCTCATCCTCTGGGAGGGCTCACAGATCCGGGTGCAGGGTCAGTATCTGGAGGCCAGCGAGAGCGAAGAACTCGCGCGCACCGAGGCCATCGAGCTTCTCGTCCAGGAAATAGTGGACGGAGCCCAGTCGAATTGGTAGATTCGCCCCCCGCCGGAAAACATCAGATCGCCTGGACGCTTCACGGTGTTCGGTGGCGATCTCGGATCCCGCCGGTCCCGCGAAACCGAAACGACAGGAGGCCCTCGTTTGGGCCGTACCATCGGGCTGTGGATACTGCTCTTTGCGCTGTGGCTGGCTCTGTCCGGCCACTACACGCCTTTGTTCCTCGCGTTCGGCGTCGGTACGTGCAGCGTCGCGGTCTACGTTGCCGTGCGCATGGAGATCCTCGACCGTGAGTCGGCGCCCTTCCACCTGAGCTGGGGTGTGGTGACGTACCTCCCCTGGCTGGCCTGGGAAGTCCTCAAGTCGAACGTCCAGGTGGCCCGCATCATCCTGAGCCCCAGCCTCCCGATCAACCCCTCAATGGTGCATTTCAAAGGGTCCCAGAAGACCGATCTGGGGCGGTTCATCTACGCCAATTCCATCACGCTCACGCCTGGGACGATCACGACGGGCATCGATGACGACGACTTCGAAGTCCACGCCTTGATCTCCGATGCCGTGGATGGTTCGGAGGAGAACGAGATGAATCGGAAGGTCACCGCCCTGGAAGGCGCGGGGGCAGGTCACTAGGTGTTTGCCGTCGCTGCGGGCGCGCTTCTCCTGGCCATGGGTATGGCCATGATCCGGGCTCTCCGGGGGCCGACGGTCTATGACCGCGTCCTCGCCCTGAACAACCTGGGCACCAAGACCGTGCTCCTCATCGCGGTCGCAGGCTTCCTTACCCATCGCCCAGACTTCACAGACCTGGCCTTGATCTACGCCTTGATCAATTTCATCGGGACCATCGCCGTGCTGAAGTACTTCGAATACGGCGATCTGGGGGCCGAGTCACCGCGCACCGTTGCGACGGAGGACATGTGACCGCGCTTCTCGACGGGGTTTCCTGGCTCTTCATCCTGGGCGGCGCATTCTTCACGCTCACGGGGGCGCTGGGTATCCTGCGCCTCCCCGACGTGTTCACCCGGATGCATGCTGCCGGCATGACCGACACGGTCGGGGCCGGGCTCCTTCTCGTGGGCCTGTGCTTCCAGGCCGGGGACGTGTTTATCGTCTTCCGCCTCCTTCTCATTGTGGCGCTGCTGTGGTTCACGAGTCCCATCGCGACCCACGCCCTCGCCAAAGCGGCTCTCCACGGCGAGATGGATCCGGACCTGGCCGGGCTCTCCGACCCTTCGAGAGGAGGTGAGCCATCGACGTCGTAGTCGATATCGCCCTCTTCGCGCTCCTGGGGACCACGGCAGTGGCCCTCATGCGAATCAGGAACCTCTTCGCGGTCGTCATGATGGCGGGGATCTACTCCCTCCTGTCGGCCGGTCTCTTCACCATCATGGACGCCGTCGACGTGGCCTTCACCGAGGCTGCCGTCGGGGCCGGAATCTCCACGGTCCTCTTCCTGGGCGCCCTGGCCCTGGTGGGCCATCACGAGCGCAAGCCCGGGCACACCCCGTTGCTGCCGCTGATCGTGGTTCTCGTTACGGGCGGGGCGCTGGTCTACGGCACCATGGACATGCCTCCCTATGGTGACCCGGGAAATCCGGTTCACCATCACGTCGCCGACCACTATCTGGAGGAGTCGCCCCACGAGATCGGTATCCCGAACATCGTGACGGCCGTGCTGGCCTCGTACCGCGGCTACGACACCATGGGTGAAACCACGGTGGTCTTCACCGCCGCGGTTGCCGTCATGCTCCTCCTGGCCCGCCGGCCGCGCCGGCCTGAAGAAGAGGAGGACGAGGCATGAGGGAACAGGTCATCGTCCGGGTCGGGGCAAAAGTGCTCGTGCCCTTCATCATCCTCTTTGGTCTCTACGTCCACTTCCACGGGGACTACAGCCCGGGCGGGGGCTTCCAGGCAGGCGTAATCCTCGCCGCGGCGTTTGTCCTCTATGGCCTCGTGTACGGACTCGACGCCGTACAGCGCGTTCTCCCTCCGGCTTTCGTCCAGGCCTGTGCGGCCCTCGGCGTGATGGTGTTCGCCGGTGTGGGCGTCCTCACCATGTTCCTGGGAGGCAACTTCCTTGGATACGGGGTGCTCGCTCACGATCCAGAGCATGGACAGCACTACGGCATCATCGGGGTCGAAGCCGGTGTCGTGATCACCGTCTTCGGGGTCATGGTCAGCATCTTCTATCTGTTCGCGGGGCGGGGGAGGCGGTCCGGATGACGCTCCTCTCCCACTACAACTATTGGGTGGTCATCCTGCTGATGATGGTGGGCTTCTACACCATGATCTCGCGAGGGAACCTGATCAAGAAGATGGTTGGTCTGAATGTATTTCAGACCTCCGTCTTCATGCTTTACATCAGCATGGGCAAGATCCGGGGCGGTACGGCCCCCATTCTCATGGACGCCCACGGTGAGAGCAGCGAAACCGCCCACGTGCTCTACTCCAACCCCCTCCCTCACGTGCTCATCCTGACGGCGATCGTCGTGGGCATCGCGACCACAGCGGTGGGACTCGCCCTCATCGTGCGCATCAAGGAGACCTACGGGTCCATCGAGGAGGACGAGATCAATCAGATCGAGGCCGAGGGGGCCGCCTGATGTCGGAGCACTACGTCATCCTCCTCGTGCTGGTCCCCCTGCTGGCGTCTCCACTCTGCATCTTCTCCAGAAACGCCCGTGCCGCCTGGGGATTCGCCGTCCTGGCCTGCCTCACCAGCCTCTATCTGGTCTTCCAGGTCTGGGCCGAGGTGATGGCCACCGGACCGATCACGTACCATATCGGCGACTGGGCGCCGCCCGTCGGAATCGAATACAGGGTCGACGCAGTCAACGCCTGGGTGCTCCTGATCGTTGCCGTTATCGGATCCGTGGTGGCGCCCTATGCGCGGGTCAGCGTCGAGCGGGAGGTCGAGGCGGGCCGGATTCCCCTCTTCTATGCGGCCTTCCTTCTCTGCTTCACGGGCCTGCTGGGCATCACGGTCACCGGAGACGTGTTCAACGTCTTCGTGTTCCTCGAAGTCTCCTCCCTGTCGGCGTATGGACTCATCGCACTGGGCCAGGACCGGAGGGCGCTGACCTCCGCCTTCCGCTACCTGATCATGGGCTCGGTTGGGGCCACGTTCATCGTGATCGGGATCGGCCTCATGTACGTGATGACCGGTTCTCTCAACATGGCGGATCTGGCACAGCTCCTACCCCAGGTCTGGGACACCCGAACCATAAAAGTGGCCTACGGGTTCCTGGCCGTGGGAGTCTTCCTGAAGTTGGCGCTGTTCCCTCTGCACTTGTGGCTTCCCAACGCCTACACCTTCGCCCCGTCGGCGGTGACCGCCTTCATTGCGGCCACGGCGACCAAGGTGGCGGTCTACATGCTGTTGCGGTTCTTCTTCACCGTGTTCGGCGCACCGTTCTCGTTCGACGTGATGCGACTGGACATGGTCCTACTGCCCCTCGCCCTCGTGGCCATCGTCACGATGTCCCTGGTGGCCATCTTCCAGGTGAACGTCAAACGTCTCCTGGCCTACTCCTCCGTGGCCCAGATCGGGTACATGATCCTGGGTATCTCCTTTGCTTCCGTGACGGGGTTGACCGCGGCCCTCCTCCATCTGTTCAACCATGCCCTCATGAAGGGGGCTCTGTTCATGTGCATGGGATGCGTGATGTACCGCATCGGTTCGGTGCACATCGACGCAATGGCCGGGCTGGGCAAGAGAATGCCCTTGACCATGGCGGCCTTCGTGGTGGCCGGTCTGAGTCTCGTGGGCGTGCCGCTGACCGTAGGATTCATCAGCAAGTGGTACCTGATTCTCGGTGCTCTCGAGCGGGGGTGGTGGCCGGTGGCGATTCTCGTCCTCATCACGTCCCTCATGGCCCTGGTGTACGTGTGGCGGGTGGTCGAGGTGGCCTATTTCCAGGAGTTCCCCCACGACGAGGACACCCAGGAGGCGCCCTGGGCACTGCTGATTCCCATGTGGGCCCTCGTTCTGGCCAACGTCTGGTTCGGCATCGACGCCCGGACTACCGTGGCCAGTGCTGAACAGGCGGCCCAGACCCTCATGGGAGGGGCACCATGACCCCGCCGGCGCTCGTCCTGGCCAGTCTGCTGATTCCCGCTCTGGGCACGGTGTTCGTGCTCCTGTTGAGGAAGAACCCCAATGCCCGGGAAGCCGCGTCGCTGGTCACCGCGGGGGTCCTGTTCGGAACGGTCCTTCGGGTCTACCGGGCGGTCATGGCGGGAGACCGCCCCGCCATCGTCCTGGCCGAGCCCATCCCGGGTATTCCCATCGAGCTGGAGGCCGAGCCCCTGGGCGTCCTCTTCGCCCTGATCGCGTCCTTCCTCTGGATCGTCACGACCCTCTATGCCATCGGGTACATGAGGGGGCATCACGAGGAGAACCAGACCCGATTCTACACGTTCTTCGCCTTTGCGATTGCGTCCGTGATGGGGGTTGCCTTTGCCGGGAACCTGTTCACGCTGTTCATCTTCTACGAGGTGCTGTCCCTCTCGACGTTCCCCCTCGTCACCCATGCCGGGACCGAGGCGGCGAAACGCGCGGGGCGCATCTACCTCGGGGTCCTCTTTTCGACCTCCATCGTCTTCCAGCTCCTGGCCATCATCTGGACGTACGCCATCGCGGGCACGCTGGACTTCACCTCAGGCGGGATCCTCTCCGGGAGGGCCGCCGCCGGCGTCGTGCCCATCCTTCTGGGGCTCTTCGTATTCGGGGTCGGAAAGGCCGCCGTCATGCCCTTCCACCGTTGGCTGCCGGCGGCCATGGTGGCGCCTACCCCGGTGAGCGCCCTCCTCCACGCCGTCGCCGTGGTGAAGGCGGGTGTGTTCTCGATCCTGAAGATCACCGTCTACATCTTCGGGATCGACTTCCTGACCCAGGTGGGGGCCTCGGTGTGGCTGATGTGGGTGGCGGCTGCGACCATCATCCTGGGTTCTCTGGTGGCCTTCACCAAGGACAACTTGAAGGCGCGCCTGGCCTATTCCACCGTGAGTCAGCTCTCCTACATCGTTCTGGGAGCGATGCTCGCCAATGCCTCCGGGATCATCGGGGGCGGCATGCACATCGCCATGCACGCCTTCGGGAAAATCACCCTCTTCTTCTGCGCCGGCGCGATCATGGTAGTGGCGCACAAGACGGAGATCAGCCAGCTCAAGGGGTTGGGCCGCACGATGCCGGTGACGTTCTTCGCCTTCTTCATCGGAACCCTGTCCATCGTGGGCTTGCCTCCCGCAGGCGGATCGTGGAGCAAGTGGTTCCTGGGTATGGGAGCACTGGAGGCCGGGCAGGTGGGGTTGGTCGCGGTCCTGATGCTGAGCTCGCTGCTCTCCCTCGCCTACCTCATGGAGATCCCGCTGAAGGGGTTCTTCTATGCGCCTGACGAAGCGCCCCATCACGAGGGCGTGCATGAAGCGCCCACACCTTCCCTGATCGCCATCGTGGCCACGGCCGTGGCGTGTCTGATTCTGTTCGTGTTTCCCGAGCCCTTCTACGAGCTCATGACGCTGGTGGTGACGCCATGAGTGCCCATGGAGAAGCCCACAAGCCCAACAGCGTTCCCCCCGACTGGTCCAGGCGAATCCTCCGCACGTTCTTCGCCGCGTGCATCCTTCTCGTGGTCGTCGATTTCGTGTATCACCGCCACGTGTACCATTCGTGGGAGAACATCCCGGCCTTCTACGCGCTGTTCGGATTCCTGGGCCTGGCCTTCCTGATCCAGGCCTCGAAAGGACTCCGCCGGCTCGTCATGCGTCCTGAGGACTACTATGACGATCCTCCGTTGCCAGGCGTGATGGACGGGGAAGGGGACGGCCATGTTGGGTAGCATCCCGCCGTTCCTCATCTTCTTCATCGGCGCCCTGTTGATCCCCTTCGTGAGGGGCCTGCCGCGGTTGGCGCTGCTCCTGGCCATCCCGCTCCTGGGCGGCGCCAACGTGTGGGCGATCCAGGAGGGCTTCCAGGTCCAATACGACCTGCTGGGCTACACGCTGACCCCGGTGCGGGCGGACAGGCTCAGCCTCCTGTTCGGGTATCTGTTCCACCTGGCCGCGCTCATCGCCATCACGTATTCACTCCACCTGAAGCGGGAGGACAGCGACACCCTTCAACACGTTTCGGGCCTGATTTACGCCGGGAGTGCCCTCGGAGCGGTCTTCGCCGGTGACTTCATCACGCTCTTCGTGTTCTGGGAGCTCCTGGCCATCAGTTCCGTGTTCCTGATCTGGACGAGGCGCACGCCGGAGGCCCTGCGGGCCGGGATGCGGTACCTCATCGTCCACGTGGTCTCGGGCGTGACGCTGCTGGCCGGGGCCATGGTGTGGGTCCATCAGACGGGTGATCCGACCTTCGGATTCATCGGCCTCGAGGGACTTGCCGGCTGGTTGATCTTCCTGGCCCTGGGGGTGAAGGCCGCCTTCCCCCTCGTGCACAGTTGGCTCATCGACGCATACCCGGAGGGTACCGCAACCGGGACCGTGTTCCTCAGCGCTTTCACCACGAAGGTGGCGGTCTACGCTCTGGCCAGGGGGTACCCGGGAACCGAGGTGCTCATCTACATCGGCGCCTTCATGGCCTGCTTCCCCATCTTCTACGCCGTCATCGAGAACGACCTCAGGCGCACCCTCGGCTACTCGATGATCAACCAGATCGGGTTCATGGTGTGTGGCGTTGGCGTAGGGACGGCCCTGGCCGTGAACGGCGCCGTGGCCCACGCGTTCAATGACGTCCTGTTCAAGGGCCTACTCTTCATGTCCATGGGCGCGGTTCTCCACATGACGGGGAGGACGAAGGCGTCCGACCTGGGCGGACTGTACAAGAGCATGCCCATCACCACCACGCTCTGTATCATCGGGGCAGCGTCGATCTCCGCGTTCCCGCTCTTCAACGGGTTCGTGTCCAAATCGATGGTCATGTCGGCCCTCCTGGACGAGGGCCATATGTGGATCTGGCCGGTAATGCTCTTCGCGTCGGCCGGTGTCGTGGAACATGCGGGCATCAAGATCCCGTTCTTCGCCTTCTTCGCCCACGATTCGGGCATACGGACCAAGGAGCCGCCCCGGAACATGCTGGTGGCCATGGGGATCGGCGCCTTCCTGTGCATCCTGATCGGTGTCCGGCCGGGGCTGCTCTATGGCCTATTGCCCTTCCCGGTCGACTATCATCCCTACGACGCGACCCATGTCCTGACCCAGCTTCAGCTGCTCTTCTTCGCCATCGGGGCGGTGGTGGTCTTCCAGCTCTGGAAGATCTACCCGGCGGAGATCCCTTCCGTGAACGTGGATGCCGACTGGGTCTACCGGCGGGCCGCCCCTCGGGTCATCCGTGCGGTGGGCGGGGCGGTCACTGCGGTCGACACGGCCTTCAGAGAGGCCTTCGTCGGCGCCCTGCGAAGGATCCTCCGGGGCGCCTTCCGAGCCCACGGGCCGAAAGGAATCCTCGCCAGGACGTGGCCGGCGGGCAGCATGATCCTCTGGGTCTCCGTCATGCTGACTGCGTTCCTGTTCCTTCAGTTTCTCTAGCCCAGCCCCAAGGACCGCCGGAAACCGCCCTGGGGTTCCCCAGGTTGCGGCCGTACTGCAACCTGTCGAGCTTTGGCCTCCCGCCCATCCCACAGGAGATGGTTTGGCACGTCTGAAGATCGGCGTCTACGACCCCGACCCGGCCACCGGGCCCAGAGCCCTGGGGGTTCTGGAGGCCCGGTCCAGGACTCGCGTGGAGCTGCACGGTCCTACCTGGGCCCTTCGGCCCGGACGGCGCGGGAGAGCGGACGACGCCATGGGGTGGTTGGAGTCCCTGGCCGACGGGGAGGTCGATCTGGCCCTTTGTCCCATCGAAGCCGTCAGGGACCTGTTGGACGAGCGAGTCGCCATCGTCGGCATTCCGGAACGGGGCGACCCCCGTGACGTGCTCCTCGGGTCTTTCTCCGAGCCCTGCTCGCTGGCGAAGTTGCCCGCGGGGGCCCCCGTCGCCGCCTATGGAGGGCGAACGACCGGACTGCTCAAGGCCTATCGCCCGGACCTGGAGGTCGTGGCCGGTTCGGATCTGTCCACCGATCTGGCGGCCCTGGACCGCGGCGACCTGAAGGGCCTGGTCACGTCCTACAACCGCATCGCGGGCACCTCGGAGGTTCGCCGCATCGGCGAGGCCTTTCCCCTGACCGCCTGGATACCGGCGCCGGGTCAGGGCGCTCTCGCTATTCTCACGCGGAAGGGCGAGTCGAGTGCGGCCGAGGTTGCCGAACATCTCGTTCACCCCGATTCCATGCGCGCCGTGCAAGCCGAGCTCGCCACGGCCCAGAGGCTGGTCCTGGACTCCACGGCAAGCCTCGGCGTGGTGGCCAGGACGTTCCCGGGAGGGATGCGCCTCTGGGGCATGGTCGTCGGAGAGGACGGGCGACAGGTCGTTCGAGGAGAGGTTTCCGCCAACGGGGGACCCCCTGAAGGACCCGCCGCTGAGCTGGCGGCCCTGCTCTCCGGGCGGGGGGCGGCTTCCGTGAGGCGAGAGCCTCGGTGAAGCGCCCGCGGGACAAGGTGCTGTCCAGGGAGGCGATGGTTGAGGGATTCGGCCCGGGCCGGTCGTTCACCCTGGCCTTCACGAACGGCTGTTTCGATCTCCTGCACCCCGGGCACGTGGACTATCTGGCCCGGGCTCGCGAGCTGGCCGATGCCCTGGTCGTCGGGGTCAACACGGATGCGTCCGTGCGGCGGCTCGCCAAGAGCCCCGAGCGCCCACTGGTCGGCGAGGCCCACCGGGCCGAGGTGGTTGCGGCGCTCGCGTCCGTGGACGCCGTCGCCCTCTTTGACGAGGATACGCCGGCCGAACTCATCAAGGCGCTGCTCCCCGACGTGCTTCTCAAAGGGGGCGACTACGACGCTTCTCGAGTCGTGGGAAGGGACACCGTCGAGGCGAGGGGTGGGCGGGTAATCATCATACCATTCCGCGAGGGGTTCTCGACCACCTCGCTGGTGGAGCGAATCCGAAGAAAAGGAACTCGGGCGGAATGACCCGCAAAGACCGGCAACCCCATGAACTGCGACCCGTCAAGCTCGACATCGGAGCCGCCCCCTATGCGGAGGGCTCCTGCCTTGTCGCTTTCGGCAATACGCACGTGCTGTGTGCCGCTTCGATCGAAGACTCTGTCCCCCGGTGGCGGAAGGACAGCGGGCTGGGCTGGGTCACGGCGGAATACGCAATGTTGCCCCGGGCCACCCACACCCGTAGCCGCCGCGAGCGGCAGGGCGCCAACGGCCGAACCCGGGAGATCGAACGCCTCATCGGGCGCTCTCTCCGGGCGACCGTCGATTTTGCCGCCATGGGGCCCCGAACGGTCACCGTGGATTGTGACGTCCTCCAAGCGGACGGCGGGACCCGGACGGCAGCCGTCACGGGCGGATACGTGGCCCTGGCTTTGGCCCTGGAGGCGCTCGTCCGGAATGGCGAGGTGGAACGGTCGCCACTCAGGAGCCGCGTGGCGGCGGTCAGCGTGGGACTCGTGGGTGGAAAAGCCTGCCTCGACCTCGAGTATGGCGAAGACGTGGCGGCCGATGTGGACATGAACGTGGTCGCCCTGCCCCAGGGGCGGTTGGTGGAGGTGCAGGGCACCGCCGAGGGGTTGGCCTTCACCCGGGACGATCACGACCGGCTCCTCGACCTCGCCTTGGCCGGAATAGACGAGTTGCTGGCCCGTCAGGCCCAGGTTTTGTCGACCTCGTGAACTCCTGGATCCTCGCCACTCGAAGTGCCCACAAGGCCGCGGAGATCAAGGAGATTCTGGGGCCCGGCGTCTCGCTCATCACGCTGGACGAGGCCGGCGTCGACAGGGGCCCCGAAGAGGATGGCCTGGAGCCCTACGATACTTTCGAAGAGAACGCGGTCTCCAAGGCCCGGTACTTCGCGAAGGTAGCTGGACGCCCCGTCATAGCGGACGACTCAGGCTTGCAGGTGGACGCTCTTGGGGGTCGTCCCGGGGTACGCACCAAGCGGTTCGCACCCCCGGGCCGGTATCCGGGTCTGCCCCAGGACGCGGCCAACAATCGGTATCTGCTGGAGCAACTCGCCGAAGTCACGGACGGCGAGCGAGGCTGCCGGTACGTGTGCGTTGCCGCCCTCGCACAGCCAACGGGCGCCGTGCCTCGTGTGTTCCGCGGGGAGGCCGCCGGCGTGGTGCTGCGGGAGCCCTTGGGAGAGGGCGGATTCGGCTACGACCCGGTCATTCAGGACCCGCGGTCCGGGAGGTCCTTCGCCCAGCTCACGCCAGCGGAGAAGCACGCCCGGAGCCACCGGGGTGAGGCGTTCCGGGCCGTGGCCCGCTATCTGGCCGGGGATCCCACCCGTCCTGTCCAGATCGCCCCGACCCCGGACGGCCATGCGCTGGCGATCCACTGGGGCGACGGCGAGCAGGCCGTGTACCTGCCCCGCGATCTGCGCCTGGCCTGCCCCTGCGCCGGGTGCATCGACGAGATGACCGGTCGGCCCATCCTCCAGCCCGGGTCCGTGCCCGAGACCATCTTCCCCGTGCGAATCCAGCATGTAGGACGGTACGCGCTCCAGTTCTTCTGGAGCGACGGACATGACACGGGTCTCTACACCTACCGGTACCTACGCGAGCTCTGGGAGCGCTCCCTTTCCGGGAGCGTCGGTCAGCGGGAGCATTCGGTGGGCGACCCACCAGAGACTTCCGTAGACCGGTAGTCCGAACAACAACCAGTCGCCGTTGCCCTGGCGGGTCCAGGGAAGGATCCAGAGGAGCACGGCGAGCCCGAGAAGGCCCAGCGTTGCCCCGGTTACCCGGCGGAGTCCCGCACTCGAAGCGCCCCGCAGGTAAGCCCGCGGTATCAGCAGAACGAGCGCGAGGCCCAAGGGGCTGAAGATCAACACGTTCTGGTTCCAGTACATGAACTCGTGGTCCGTAAAGTGGACGGCCAGGAACAGGAGGCCGAGGAGGCCTGTGAGGAGGCCCCAGCCCGCGCCGGCCGCGGCACCGAGCACGCCATGCCCCCGTCGGCCCGCCGAGGCTCCCTTTGCCCCGAGCCACATCAGCATGGCAAGAAGGACCCCCGCGAGGAGAAACCAGGGTCCCCGCGTGGGCGGAGAGTCGACCTCCGGCTCCCGGTCCGAGTCCGACCACAACCCCACCGACGCCTCCAACGATGCGGGAAGGCCGTCTGGTCCGATGATCTGTAGGGACGCGACGTCCTCCCGGAGCTTCATGGGGACCCAGGCCTCCTGCCAGGCGGTGGTCTCCTCGTCTCCCTTGGGTCCCAGGAGCAGTTGGATCCCCAGGTAACCCACGATCCCATTGAGGGTCGTCGGGGCGGTGAGCCGTCGGGTGTGGGTCCGCCACGTGGCGTCCGCCGGCCCTTTGTCGGTTGCTTCCTGGAGCTGTCCGTCCAGCACCTCATCCAGGATGTCCCGAATCCGGGTGGAGCAGTTGTTTCTGAAGTAGTCGTAGCGGTAGGTCCTGTTCTCGGGCGCCACCGAAGAATCCAGTAGCTGCCTGAGGTGCAGGAGCTGATCGGGCGTCAGATCGAGGCGCTGCGCCCAGACCTTTCGATTGGCGACTTCGTAGCTCGCCAGGAAGTGGCGGAGGTCGCTCACACCGGACATGTACATCATCTCGCCCCGTAGGAAGCGGGAATGAACCCTGCGCTGTACATGTCGAAGAGACCGTAGTGGTAGACCCCTTCAAACCCACTGGACTCGTCTCGCAGAAGCACGCCGTTATGGCCGAAGAGCTCCCAGACCTGGTCTCCCGGCTCGGCCGTGAGGAGGTAGGCCGAAAGGGAATCGCCGGTCGACACCGGAGCTCCCGGTCCCTCCCGCACCTGGCCTGCGACCGCCGGCGGGGCGGAGAGGAGGGACAGGCAAACGAGTGCGGATCCCCCCCTGGGCAGGTTGGGAAGCCACCTCTTGATGGTCCGGGTGATGGCTGAACGCACGTTTTCTCGAAAGACGGGGCACATTGGAGGGTTGTCGGGAACGTTCGCCGCAGCCTTGGGACCGGGTCAAGCGCCGCCTCTGATGTTCCTGCGGCGACTGCCGACACTTTGTAGCAAGGGATCGCCGGTAGGGGATTCCCATACATACCCATGCCGACTGAGGGTTCAGATGAGCGACGCACCAACGCCCAGGGATGCGCTGGTTTGGCGGGTCGTGCTGGTGGTGGCGATTATCGCCGAGAGCTTCACTCTGTATGCGGTCCAGCACCCGAGCGCTCGACTGAGCCTCGGGATCTTCCTGCTGACCCCCATCATCTGGGCGGCTGCCCGGATCGAGCTGGTCGACTACATCCAGACGCAGATCAACACGGAGCGCCCCCTGCGGCGGTTCAAGCGCCTGCGGACCCAGGTTGTCCAGTTCCTCGGCGAGGTCAAGAGACTGAACTGGTTGGCGGTGGATCTCGAGCGCGGCGCGTCGGAAAAGGCGCGACTGTTAGCGGAGATGGACGCCATCGAGGCGCGGCTGAATGGGTTGGTGAGCCGGATCCGCGATGAGGCCGGCCGGGCCTGAATTGAGGGCTTGAAGCCGAGCCGCCCCGCTCCACCTGGTCCGGCCTACCCCGCTGGGACCGGTGGCGGGACTGGGCCGACCCACCCAGTTTGGTGTCCATCGTCATGATGCACGCTGGGGAGGGCGGATGACCGAAGTCACGGTAGAACCCCGGAAGCCGGTGGCCATAACCATCGACCCCCAAAAGGGACGCGTCCACGTCGCCTGCGACGATGGAACGGTCTGGGTGAACAAGGGCTCGTTCGGGTGGAGTCCGTTGGATCCCATCCCCGGGACGCGGGCGGCCGCGGACAAGGCCTAGCGGAGATCCTTGCATCGCGCGGGAGGATCGACGTAACTCATGGGTGTCGTTTGGAGATGTCCTGTGTGGCGCCGGGAAGAGGGGGATGATGGACACCAAGGCTCTCAAGGGAATCGCGGTGCGAGCCGACTTCAGCAGCGACGATCTGGAGTTGCTGGACCGGGTTGAAGGGGAAGGGGACGCGCCTGCGTACCTACGCACGCTCACGCTGATCTACACCTCGCGTCTTCTGAAGGACGCCGTAGACAGCCACAGGGCTGCGACGTTCCAACTGGCTCAGGAGACCGCCAAGCAAAGCAGCCGCCTGATCTGGTCTACCTTGGCCCTGGTGGCCCTGGCGGCCGCCTTGGCAGGACTGGCCCTCCGCGGGGGGTAGCGAGATGGACTCAGCTGAGGAGCCCGCCGGCCTCCACACGTCTCGCACAGTTCAGGGCTTTCCTGCTTGTCGTGGCGACCGGGATCTCACGAGGGGCCGCGGATCGACTTGGGGGAGTGGAGATGGCAGCCTCAGTCCCGCCTCAGCCGCCGCTCAGCGGGCGTCCATTGCGCGGTGCCCTACCTGGAGATTTCGTAGATGCGTCAACGGGCCCGTCCCCCCTTGAGCAGGATCTCTCGCCAGAACCGGAGGGCCGCATGTATCGACGCCGCTTTCTGAGCCTATCGGCCGCCTCGCTGGCCCTGGGCGCAGCCGCACCGGGTTCACGGGATCCGGTCCGACTCTCGGAGGCGTTCCTGGAGGCCGTTCGTCGCGGAGAGCTGGCGCAGGTCAGGACGATGCTAGGCCAGGATCCTTCGCTGGTCTATGCCCGAGATCGAGCGGCACGTTCCGCGTACGTATTGGCCCACCTCCACGGGCGCCTCGACGTTGCCCGCTACCTGGCCGACCAGGGATTCCTCATGGACGCCATCGAGGCGACCCTCGCCCGGAACTGGGAGCGACTGGACGAGGTCGGCGCTGCGATGCCCGGAGCCTTCCAGGTCCTGCATCCCGTAGGTGGGACGGCCATGCACGCTGCGGCGCTTGGCGGCCTCGGCAGAGAGCTTTGGCGAGTGCTGCGCTACGGTGGGGACCCGGACGCGAATCCGGCGGACGGGTTGGGCGTGACGCCCGTGCGCCTCGCAGTCGACTACCACGACCCGCTCCTCGCCCTCGAGACCGTGGCCAACCTCCTGGGAAACGGGGGTGACGCCAATGCCGGCCAAAAGGGACGGGACAGTGTGCTGCACGGGGCGGCGGCGGTGGGCGACCCGGAGTTGATCCGCCTCGTGATTCGAAAGGGCGGAGACCCCGAGGCAAGGGACGACCAGGGTCGGACACCGGAGCGAATCGCGGCTGATCTCGGCCACGTAGACGCCGCCTCCCTCCTACGACAACACGCGGAGATCCCCAGGGATCACCGCACCTCCCGCTTCGCCTATTCTGCTGACGGGTCGGACTACGAGGCACCCGACCTCTCGGGGTTCGACGGCTCCCTACGCCAGCGGATCGTGGGCTCCTCCCACTTCGACATCGACACGGTAAGCGACATCGCCGGTCGTTATGCGGACCTGTCCCACTCGGTGTCGTATTCCGACGAAGCTGCCGTTGAAGCGTGCGCTCATACCGGCCAAAGGGAAATCGTGGAGGTCCATCTCGACAACGGAGCCCCCTATTCGCTTCCCACCGCGGCGACGATGGGAGACGTGGAATGGTGCCGGCGGCTCCTCGACGAAGACCCACTTCGCGTCCATGAACGGGGGGCGCACGATTTCGCTTTGATGTGGTACCCGGCCCTGGCCGGCGGGAGCGTCGATCTGGCGCGTCTCTTCCTTGACCGGGGGGCCGATATCGAGCAGGAACACATGGGCACGACCGGTCTGCATTTCGCCGTCCGTGGTGGTCTGGAAGACTTGACGCGGTTCCTGCTGGAGCGGGGGGCGGATCCCGACCGGGTGGGCCGCAAGTTCGTGACCTCGGGCGAAACCCCCTTGGATATGGCCGATGCCGAAGAGTCCGGGAGACTGCGGCAGATCCTGGAGTCCGCCGGGGCATCCCGCCGGGTTGGCACGGGGGGCTGAAGTGGGCGTGAGCATCTGGCCCCAACCGGTGCGCTGCGCTGCCCCTACTCGCATTCCTGGACCGTCACGCCGGTCCGGGGAGGATTGAGCGGGCGGCCCGCCCCCGCCTGGAGGTATCGGACCGCCCGCAACCGAACCCACTGAGCACTCGCCCATTCGGGCGGCCTGAAGGCCTACCAGTGCAGGGTCCAGGCAGGGTTGAGACCCCCTCCGTCGGGCCCGTCCGAGCGAAGCGACAGCGGACGGGCCTCGCCCCCCGTGGGAGGCACCACGAAGATGTCTCCGATCTCGAAGGGATTGTCCCGCACGACGAAGGCGATCCACCGTCCGTCGGGTGACCACGCCGGCATCTGAGCCCCGCCGAGAGCGGTGAGTTGCTGGACCGAGGCTCCGTTGACATGAATCCAGAAGAGGTCCGAGGTGTCGGTGGCGGTGTGGCGGGTGAATACGATGCGATCGCCGTGCCATGTCGGCTCCGAGTACCGGGCCTGAGCCCCGTTGGCGAGTCGACGCAGTCCACTTCCGTCCGCGTTCATGATCCACAGGTCCGAGCCATTCCGAGCGTTGGAGGCGGCAAACACGATCTGGTCGCCGCTGGGAGACCATGCCGGACGCTCGCTCACGGTTCCGTCGGGAAGGTTTCCGGTCAACCTCACCGCGTTCGCCGAACCGTCGGCCAGGATGGACCAGATGTCGGTACGGCCTGCCTCGGTGCGTCGGAAGGCGATCCGAGTACCGTCAGGTGACCAAGCCGCATGCTCCCCGTCGGTCAGGTATTGGTATGTCGTGCGGCGCCAGTTCTGAATCATGATGTACGGCAAGCCACCCGCGATCCGATGCGTGTAGGCGAAGCCGGAGCGGGTCGGCGAGGGGCTCGGGTCGAGGGACCTCACACCGGCCATGTGAGCGAGGCCCGCCTCCGAGGAGCCGGTCCGCATGTCCATCCAATAGAAGGCTGGGCTTTCCCGGTCGTACACCAAGTGGTACGAAGACGTGGTGTTGAACACCGCCGCGACGGTAGAGCTCTTTCCTCCAGCCGAGGCAGTGATCACCGCCTCGCCGCCGCGGATTCCCTTCACGACGCCGTTCGGACTGACCGTCGCCACGTTGGGGTCGCTGCTGGTCCACACGATGGGGGTACCCTCGAGGACGTTGCCGTTGGGCCCATGCACGGTGGCCTGGATGTTCGCGTCGACGCCCACGTATGTGATGATCACGCTCGGCCGGGTCGAGATGCTGCCGATCTGCGGCGACTGGGGGGGTGTCTTTACCGCGATCCGAACCCGGGTAGACCGGTTCTCGCTCGTGGCGATGATGTCGGTTTCTCCGTCCGTAATCGCCCGGACGAATCCCTGAGGCGTCACCGAGGCGACCTCGCTCCGGCTGCTTTCCCAGGTCACCAGGCGCCCCGTGAGCTCAGATCCGTCTTCCGCGTACGTCTTGGCGATCAACTGAATCGTGTCTCCCGGCGCGAATTGATGCGGGCCCTCGGGCCCGATCTGTACGGAGGCCACGGGGACGGTCGCCGCCTGGACGCGAATCGTGGCGATGCCGGTCTTCCCTTCGATGGCGGCCCGTACGGTCGCTACCCCCGCACCTCGGGTCGCTACCATGCCCGACGAGGTCACGACCGCCACGGTCGTGTCTCCACTGCTCCAGACAGGTGACCGCCCGTGCAGGGGGGTACCGTTCGATGCGAAGGCCCGCGCTTGCAGCGCAAGGGTCTGCCCCACGGTCAGCGTTGCCGTGTCCGGCTCGACCCGGACCGAAGCAACCGGCGTCTCCGCCGGCGGAGCGACGGGGTCCGACCCCTCGCATGCCGCGACCCACAGGACCAGGACGGACCACAAGAATTGCTTGCTCTTCATCTATGACTCCTCCCCTCAAGGGGATCTCATGTGTACCTGAACCGACCCGCGGCCGGCCTCGTGCGAGAGTTCTCTCGACTTGGCCGGGCCCTGCGGGAGCCGGTCTTGGACGTTAGAGGGAGGGGATTACGGAGCCGATTAAATCGGGAAGCCGACGGGAAAGCCGGGTACCCCGAGCGCGTCGCCTCGGATTCAGACGGGCTCAGCCGCGAGGATCCGCCGATGCAGATCCAGGGTGTCGGCTTCGGGCGTAGCCGACAGCTCGTCACGCAGGAGCGTGGCCAAGCGCTCGAAGACCCGGACGGCCAGCAGGCGCTGCCCGGTGCGTGCGTACGCCGCCATGAGTCGGCGGTGTGCCCCCTCGTGGATGTCATCGAGCAACACCACCCGCTGGAAAGCGTCGAGAGCCCCTTCGGCATCGCCGGACGCCAGCAGGGCGTCCCCGAGGACCAGCGTGGCGTCGGCGTATGCTCGCCGGAGTTGGTCCCGGTACTCCAGGTGCCAGTCCCGTACGGTTTCCGCAGACAGAAAATCACCACGATAGAGATCCAGGGCCCGCCGGAGCGTATCCAACCCTGACGATGGGTTGTCCGAAACGGTTCGTAGAGCTGCGCGAACCTCCTCCTCGAACTCCGAGGCATCGAATCGAACTCCGGGGCCCCTGTCGAGGATGTATCTGTCGTTTTCGAAGCGCACCCAATCGGGACGCCCCAATGTCTTCCGTAGATGGTGGAGCGTTACGTGGAAGCTGTTCTTCACCTGCGCCGGCGTGCTGTCCGGCCATAGGGCGTCGCCTACCTCCTGGCGGGTACGCCCGTCGGGGTGGCAGAGCAGGTAGAGCAAGAGCTCACGGGGTCGAGAGTGACTCCAGGCCTCCGGCTCGACCGCAACGCCGTCGAGCGTGATCTCCAAAAGACCCAGCGCTCGGACCTCCAATCCTGCCGTGGCAGGGGGCCCCCCGAGGCTATCTCGGCGTGGGGTATCGGCGTGGACCTCGTGGACTGCCGCGCCGGGGTCAACGGCCGGAGTGACGCCTCGAGCCGCGCCAGCCAGGCTTTGACCCAAGGCCAGGGCGGCGTCCGTGGACAGGTTGCGTCCCGCAGCCCACTCCACTGCGAAGGCCTCGTCGCCCAGGCGCGATCGCGCTTCGGCGATCCGGGGCTCATAGACCGGCAGATCGATCTTGGCCACCAGAACCCCGATGCTCTCCCGAACCCGTTCACCGGCGCCAAAAAGGCGCGCCGCGTCAGCAGGACGATCCAGGTCGCACAGGGCACAAGCCAGAGCCTCCAGCGACATGGCGATGAAGTAGTGTTGTGGATCCCGTGCGAGGGCGGCCAGAGCATCACCCGCCAGGGCCGCGGCCTGCTCCGCGTCGCCTCGGCGCAACTCGACGACGGAGAGTTGGCGGAGGGAGACGGCGAACTCCCGGTCCTGGCCAAACTCCCGGGCTGCAGCCAGGCCGCAGGTGGTCAATGACGCGGCGCGGTCCAGATCTCCCGAAGCGGCCGCACCGGCTCCGAGGCAAAGAAGCGCCAGCCGCTCACCATACAGGTCATCGCTCTTGCGGAAGAATGCCAGCGCGGCTTCCAGGTGGGGTGTTGCCTCCTGGCGACCCTCGGCGGCCATCGACAACCCCAGATAGAGCTTCGCATAGGCGCTGAGGCGCGATGCGCCCAGCTCCTCAGCGATCACGATGCACTCGGTGAGGCAGGACTGCGCCTGGGCACTTCGGCCCTGCAACGCGGTCAGCATTCCGAGGCCCAACAGCACCCGCGCACGCTCCCGCATCCCACCAGCCGTCTGGGAGAGGGTACGGGCCTCTTCGAGCCAGCGCCGGCCCTCGGCCCAGTGCTCGGTACCGAACCAGTACCATCCGAGAGCCCCGGTGACCCGCAGGTGCAGCCCCGGATCTTTGTGCTGTGTCCACCACAGGATCTGGCGCAGGTTGTCCGCCTCTTCCGCTAGCCGCTCGAGCCACTCCCGTCGGGTGGGCTTGGTGAAATGCGGCTCGGCCAACTCGACCAGGGCACTGAAGCACTTCACATGCCGCCGGGCCACCTCTTCTTCGCGGCCGCTCTCGCGAAGTCTCTCCTCCGCGTACTGCCGAACGCTTTCGAGGAGGCGGTACCGGACGTAGCTCCCGTGAGCCACGACTTCGACGAGGGACTTTTCCACGAGGCCCGACATCAGGTCGAGGACGTCTGTGGCCGCGATGGTGTCGTCCGGGCAGACATCCTCGACTGCGTCCAGATCGAAGGTGGCCGGAAAGACCGCGAGATCGTCGAGTAGCCGTCGCTCATCCGGAGAAAGCAGGTCGTAGCTCCAGTCGATCGTCGCTCGCAGCGTGCGTTGGCGAGGCAGTCCGGTCCGCGTTCGACTGGTCAATACGCCGAATCGGTTATCCAAACGCCGGAGGAGCTGGGCCGGACCCAGGGCCCGCAGCCTGGCAGCAGCCAGTTCCAGGGCGAGGGGAATTCCGTCAAGACGGCGGCAGATGGCGGCGACGTCGGCGGTGTTTTCCGTGGTCAGCCGAAAAGACGGAACGACTTCGGAAACCCGGTCCAAAAAGAGCCGCACCGCATCGGAGCTTTGAACCGAATCGACCGTGACCGGCGCCCCCGGGTCCGGAAGTGAAAGAGGAGGTACCAACCATGCCGTTTCGCCCGGCACGGAAAGCGCCTCCCGGCTCGTGGCGAGTACCACGAGCTGCCGGCAACGGCCGAGGAGCTCTCCGGCCAGCTCCGCGGCGGCTCGAACCACGTGCTCGCAGTTGTCGATGATGAGCAGGACACGCGTATCTGCGAGCCTGCCTGCGATCGCGTCGAGAACGGTATCTCCACGCCTGGTCGGGATGCCGAGGGCCTGGGCGACCTGCTCCCGAACAAGGGTCGGGTCCTGGATCGGTGAGAGCTCGACCCAGACGACCTCGCTGAAGTTCTCTCCCGCACTGGCCCAAAGCTCCTGTGCCAGCCGGGTCTTGCCCGAGCCTCCGGACCCGGTCAGCGTCACCAGACGACAGGACACCAGCAGCTCGCGGAGGTTCTCGATTTCCGCCTCTCTTCCAATGAAGCGGGTCAGTGAGCCGGGAGGTTCAGGGGCGCCCTTCCGGAGGGGCTCAGCTCGGACGGGCCGTTCTTCGTGCATTTGGGTTCGTCAGGAGAAGCGGTCCTCAGTGGGGTCCCCAGCGCCACTGGCGAGGAATCGTGTGAGAGCGGCCACCACCTGGCTCGGCATCCCGGGCCGCGTACCGTCCACGTGTACGACGAACATGCGTGGCTCCGTAGCGCTGGTCGCAGCCAGCATGGCCCCTTCGGCGACCGGGGGATCGGACAAATGCCGGAAGACCAGTGCCACTCGCTCGACCCGCTCCGGGTCCAAAAGGGAAGGGATCAGCACCGGCGCGGTAAAGGGA
>JAHEKK010000285.1 GCA_024638395.1 Gemmatimonadota bacterium
AGGAACGTGAATTCCATCATCCGTAGCGCGATCGTATACGCGGCAATAGCAGAGCTGCCATAGATTGCGACAATCCGCATGACGCCGCGCTGGCCCTGGCATTCGCACCGGGGGTTCCTGCCTCTGCTCAGGAGACCGAAGCGCTGACCCTGGACGACGCCATCCGTATCGCTCGTGGCAACAACCCCACCTTCCTGTCTACGGCCAACGACGTGAACGATGCCGCCTGGCAGGTGCGGGAAGCCTACGGTCAGTTCCTGCCGTCCTTTACGGTGGGAGGCAGCGGTCGGTACGAAGCGTCGGGGGTCCAGCGGTTCGGCGTCATCGACCTGGGGGAAACGTCCGACACGTACCTCTCCAGCTATTTCGCCCAGCTCAACTACCAGCTCGACGGCAACACGTTCTTCCAGGCCAAGTCCGCCAGGGCCAACCGGGTGGCCACAGAGGCGCGGGTGACCGCGGCCGAGTACACGCTCGAGTCGGCGGTGACGGTCCAGTACCTGGCTGCTCTGAGGGCCCGTGAGGCGGTGGACGTCGCCGAAAGGCAGGTGGCACGTTGGGAGGAGAATTTCGAGCTGGTGAGTGCCCGAGTCACCGCAGGCGCCGCCCTTTCCACCGACGGAAAGCAGTCGGAGGTGGACCTGGGGAGGGCCCAGGTCGCGTTGCTCCAGGCGGAGAATCTGTACCGGACGGAGCGGGCTCGACTCATGGAGCAGATGGGTCAGGAAGTGGACCGGTCCATCGAACTGGCCTCGAACTTCGGGGTCTTCGAGCCCGCTTGGGACCGTGACGTTCTCATTGAGATGGCCATGGCGCAGCACCCGAGCCTCAGGGCGTTCGTGGCGGCCGAGGCGGCGACCAGCGCCCAGGTCAACCAGGCGCGGAGCGGCTATTTCCCGTCGCTGACGGCGTCGGCGACCTGGTCGGGGTTCGCTCAGAGGATCGGAAACGAGGAGTTCCTCCTGGCCCAGAGCGAGGGCAACCTGGCCGGGCAGAGAGCCAGCTGCGAACAGTTCAACGCCCTGGAGGCCGGCCTGCCCGGCGGCCTGCCCAACTACACGGCCCAGGACTGCACCCAGTTCGTCATGACGCCGGAGCGGGAGCGCCAGATCCTGGCCCAGAATTCCCTGTTCCCCTTCGACTTCACCAAACAGCCCTTGAGCGTCCAGCTCACGGTCAGGCTCCCGGTGTTCTCCGGCTTCTCCCGGCAGCGCCAGGTGGCCCAGGCCCAGGCCTTCAATCGGGACGCCGTACACAGCCGGCGAGCCGAAGAGCTCAGGATCCAGACGGCGGTGACCCAGTCCTACGACGACCTGGTGACCGCATTCCGGAGCCTGCAGATCCAGGAAAGAAACCTCGAAGTGGCCTCCGAGCAGCTCGAGTTGGCCCGGCAGCGCTACGGCTTCGGGGCAGCGGCCTTCCTCGAGCTCCTCGACGCCGAGGATTCCATGGAGCAGGCGGAACGGGACCATCTGGCCGCGGTGTATGACTTCCATCAGTCCATGTGGGCACTGGAAGCCGCCGTGGGCGTGGGTCTCCGTCCGGACGATGCGGGCGGGCGGGACGATCAACCGTCGGGAGGGTGAGCCTCGTTCGAGGGCCGGCAGAGAATCGTCCCTCTTGGGGTAGTAGATGAAGAAGGCGTAGGATTGACGGGCGGGGACCGGGCGGTACGGAGTGGCCTCCGGAGCTGAATGTCCGGACGCTTCGGGAACACAGGGAGAGAGAAGACACGGTGGATATTCCCAGAGATCCAAAGCCGCGGAAGCGGAAGCGAGCGATCCAGCTGGCGATCATCGTCGGAGGGATCGTGCTCGTGACGGCGGGTCTGCGTCAGCTTCAGCCGGCGGCGCCCTCGGTGGATAGCGCCACGGTCTGGACGGACACGGTCGCCCGGGGGACCATGATCCGTCAGGTCCGGGGGCCGGGGACCCTGGTCCCCCAACAGCGACGGTTCATCACTGCAGTCACGGCGGGCCGGGTCGAAATCCTCCACCTCCTGCCCGGCGCCGTGGTGGAGCCGACGACATCCCTCATGCGCCTGTCCAACCCCGACGTCGAAGTGCAGCTACTGGAATCACAGCAGCAGATGTCCAACGCCTCCGCAACGCTGATCCAGCTCCGGGCGACGCTACAGACCCAGATTCTCACTCAGGAAGGACTGCTCGCTCAGACCCGGACACAGCAGCAGCAGGCCAAGCGGGATTACGAGACCAATCAGGCGCTCTACGAGCGTAATCCCGAGCTCGTGGCGGCCAATGAGCTGGCCCGGACCCGCGACCTCGCCGAGGAGCTCACCACCCGCCTCGAGATCGAGACATCCCGCTTGCAGGTGCTTCGGGAGTCCATCGACGAGCAGGTGAGGGCCCAGGAAGAGCAGGTCGAACGCTTGAGAAGCATCGTTCGCTTCAACCAGGTACGGCTCGCCAGTCTCGAGGTGCCTGCCGGCGTGGGCGGAGTGGTGGCGGACCTCCCCGTGGAGGAGGGGGCCTGGATCCAGTCCGGCGGAACGCTGGCGCGGATCGACCAGCCGGGCCGTCTGAAGGCCGAGATCCGTATCCCCCAGACCCAGGCCCAGGATGTGGCCGTCGGGCAAGTGGCGCTCGTGGATACTCGGAACGACACCATACAGGGGACCGTGACCCGTATTGATCCCGGCGTGCAGAACGGCACCGTCACCATCGACGTCGCCCTCCCCGACGAGCTGCCGCCCAGCGCGCGCCCCGACCTCAGTGTAGACGGGAACGTCATCATCGACCGGCTCGACGACGTGGTCTACATGGGCCGCCCCGCCTACGGACAGGCCAATTCCAGGGTGGGCATCTTCGTACTGACGGCGGACAGGACCCACGCAGAGCGCCGGAACGTCCAGCTCGGGCGGTCTTCCGTGAACGAAATCGAAGTCGTCGAAGGACTCGAACCCGGCGACATCGTCATCCTCTCCGACATGTCCGCATGGGACGGACACGACAGGGTTCGGCTTCGCTCATAGATCCTTCGCACCCGGCTGAAGACGGGCCCAGGCCGCCCTTCGGGGGCCGACCCGGCGAAACCGGACCGCAACCATCGTCGTAATGACAGCATCAAAAGGGGAAACCGTGGAATCTTCGGAGGTGGAAATGGGGCAAGCCCTGATCAGTCTTGAAGGACTCAGCAAGGTGTTCTACACCGAGGAGGTGGAGACCCACGCGCTCTCCAACATCACGCTCGGCATCGAGAGCGGGGAGTTCGTCTCCATCGCGGGCCCTTCAGGGTGCGGAAAGACGACCCTGTTGTCGATCCTGGGCCTCCTGGACTCTCCCACCGGCGGGAAGTACCTGCTGGACGGGGAGCCGGTGGAGAACCTGTCCGCCTCCCAGCGGGCCAAGATCCGGAATCAGGCCATCGGATTCATTTTCCAGGCGTTCAACCTCATCGGCGATCTCACCGTGTACGAAAACGTCGAGCTGCCGCTGACGTACCGGGGCATGCCCGGAGCCGAGCGCAAGGAGCGGGTCCAGGAATCGCTGGAGCGGGTCGGGATGGCCCACCGCATGAGCCACTACCCCTCCCAGTTGTCCGGCGGTCAGCAGCAGCGCGTCGCCGTTGCGCGGGCCATCGTCGGAAAGCCCCTCATCCTGCTGGCGGACGAGCCGACCGGTAACCTGGACTCGAAGAACGGAAACGCCGTCATGGAACTGCTCCACGAGCTTCACGCCGACGGTGCCACCATCTGCATGGTGACCCACGATCCCCGCTACGCCCACGCGGCGCAGCGGGCAGTACACCTCTTTGACGGCCAGATCGTCGATGAGGACAGCCGGAGTGCCCACGAGCTGGAGGAGAGCGGGTTCGATGTGTCCTAGCCCCTGATCGGGGCAGGACCGGGTGGAGCCGTGGGCTCCGGCTGGACGGGCGGATCCGAAAGGGTCCGCCCGTTTTCTTTGGCGACCGTGCGTGAAGGAAGCGTCCACCACTGCTTCATGTGGCGACCCATGGTCCTTACCTTCCTACGGGACGTCCAGGGCGGGCTCCCCCCAACACGCAATCCAGGAGCAGTGCGTTTGTCCGAAGCCGATCGGAAGATCCGGATTCTGGTGGCCAAGCCGGGACTTGATGGACATGACCGGGGTGCGAAGATCATCGCTTCCGCTTTTCGGGACGCCGGGTTCGAGGTGATCTACACCGGTTTGCACCAGACGCCGGAGATGGTCGTGAGCGCCGCCGTCCAGGAGGATGTGGACGTGGTGGCCATGTCGGTCCTGTCGGGGGCGCACATGACGCTCTTTCCCCGGGTGCGCTCCCTTCTGGACGAAGAGGGCCTGAACCACGTGCTGCTGACAGGGGGAGGCATCATTCCCCAAGACGACGCCCAGGCCCTGAGCGACCAGGGCGTGGGACGGCTCTTCGGCCCGGGCACCACCACCGTCGAAGCCATTGAGTACGTGCGGGAGTGGTTCGATGCCAGAGAGGATCCCTACTGATCGCCTCCATGAACCAGCCAACGATCGAGGGTCTCGAGGACCGGCCGGGACGCCTTGGGGAACTGAGCCGGGAACTCCTGGAGTTGCGGGCGCGGCTTCGTCTGGGGGGCGGTCTCCAGCGGATCCACCACATCCGTTACGGCGACGCGGCCCGCGACACCATCGAGTGCTTCGGGTACGAGTCCGCGGGCCTGCTGGCCCGGATCGAGCGCGGCCTGGCGCAGCGGGTCCGCGGCGGCGACCTCGGACGGGCCGACGCCGACGGGCTGCTCGCCGAGTACGACCGCAGCCTCTCCAGCTACACCTACCTCGCCTAGGACCCCTCGCGCCGGGAGGGGCGCGCGGGGTCGATGAACTCTGCCAGGCCGGTCAGCGTGACGAGGCCGGCGAGGCGGTCCTCCTCCGTCACCACGAGCGGGGTCCCGGGGCGCCGGCGCAGGCGCGCCAGCACCCGCTCGAGGCTCTCGTCGGGCGGGATGGTCTCGAAGTCCCGCAGCATCACCTCGAGCACGGCCGCGTCCCCTCCCTGCGCGGCCAGCGCCCGCATCAGCGTCGCGCGCGGCAGCACGCCGACGACGCGCTGCCCGGCGTCGACCACCGCCAGCACCCGCTGGCCCATGGCGTTCATCAGGTCCGCCGCCGCCCGCAGCGAGTGCTGCGGGGCGACCGGGGTGAGCCGCGTCGACATCGCG
>JAHEKK010000286.1 GCA_024638395.1 Gemmatimonadota bacterium
TCCGGCGGGCTCGGCCGCGAGAGGGGACCGCCAGGGCCAGGAGCCCCTGGGGTCAGCCAAAGATCTGTGGCGCAAAGTGACCGTATTCGGCACTCCCGGCGTCCAGTTCGGATTGGAAGCGTTCAGGGCTCCAGAGCTCCACCCGGTCCACAGCGCCGATGAGGAGGACCTGGGACTCGAGGGCCGCGCTCTTCCTGAGCCAGCCCGGCACTCGGATCCGGCCCTGCTTGTCGGGTTCCACCTCCACGGCGTTGGAGATGATCCGCCTGAAATAGGCCCCTCCTTCGGGCTGGGCTCTACGGAATTCCAGCAGCTTCGCCTGCACCGAGGCCCAGGTCTCCTGTGGGTACAGATCGAGGTGCGTGGGCTTCCATTGGAGCAGGACGAAGGGGTCCCCAGGCGCAGCCTTCCGGTACGCCGACGGGAGGGAGACCCTCCCCTTTTCATCAATCTGGAACTCATATCGACCCAGGAATCCGGGCATGGTTTTCTATCCCATTTTGTACCACCGCAACCCACTCTAGTACACGCCCTCCCCACTCGCAAGGTCTGATTTCCCACTGATTTCCCGGGACTGCGGGGGTATACGTCCAGGAATGGGGTCGGGTGGGGCCCCAGAACCGGGAGGGGTGGCGACCACGGCCTTCCGTTGCCCCGGGGGAAGGCGGAAGGGAATCCGGCCTGGACCGATGACCCGTATCAGACGACGCGTCGGCAGGGAGCTGGAGAGGGGCGCCGCTTCCCACGAGGCCGAGGAGGGGGATGGCCGCCGTCAGACGGGCACTGGTCGTGCCCCATGGCCGCGAGGGTACAAAAAAAAGGGCGCCGCGGACCGAAGCCCGCGGCGCCCTATGTCAGGACCCGTGCCGGTAGAGGAGGGTCAGCTTCCCCGGTCGATGATCGCCTGCTGGATCTCCATATACTGGGCGGAAGCATCCCTGAACTGCTGCAGGTTGATCGACGGCTGCGACTCCACGTAGGTGGCTACGCGGCCGAGCTGGAACAGGCTGTTGGCCCTCTGGAACATGGGCAGAGTGGCCTGTGCCGTTTGCAGCGTCTGGGGCCCCTGGCGCTCGATCCCCGACTGGAACAGGGCATAGGCATGCCAGAAGTCCAGTTCTCCGGCCTGACCCTCCGAGATCTCGAACTCGGTTTTGGCCTTCTCGAGCAGCCGGATGGCGTAGTCGAAGTCCTTCTTGTCGATACCCTGGTTGTAGGAGCTGCCGAAGAACATCCGGGCCATGGCGTCGGGCGTCTGCTCACCCCGCTGGACGGCGGCCTTGGCGGCGGCCACGGCCTCATCGACCTGACCGGCCTCGAGCCTCCAGCTGGCCGCGCGTGCCATGAGGTTCGGATACTCGGCATTCCGCGTCGACGCCTCGTTCAAGGCGGTGATGGCGTCATCAAGGCGGTTGGACCGCTTGAGCACGTCGGCGTAGATGGACCAGAGCTGCGCCTCCTGATCGTGGGTCTCCAGCGCGCGCTCGGCCATGGTGACGGCCCGCTCCAACTGACCGAGCTCGTTGTGGGCGGCCACCATGTTGCGCAGGTGGCCCGCTTCCATCTCCGCACCCAGGACCGCGTAGGCCCGGTCATAGGACGAGAGGGCCTTCTCGTAGAGGACGGCCACGTCTGCCGGTAGTTCGGCCACGTTCCCCGCTTCCCTCTTCTTGTCGGCTGCGGCGCTCGACGCGAACCCGGCATGCATCAGGAGCATGTCCGTGTTCTCGACGTCCATGGAAAGGCCCTCCTCGATGAGGAGCATGCCGCCTTCGGCATCACCGGCCTCGGCCATTTGGTAGGCGATGTTCATCCGTACCTGGGCGTTACCGGGGTTGAGCTGCAGATACGTGTTGTAATATCCGCGGCCGGCTTCCGTGTTGCCCATGTTCGTCGCGATATAGGCCACGGTGAGCAGGCCGTCCTCATGCAGCGGGTCGAGCTCGATGACGTGCTGGGCATGTTCGTAGGCCTCTTCGTTCCGCTCCATCTCCATGAGAGTCCGGGCGAAGATATATCGCACCTGAGCGTCGCCGGGGTTCATCTCGATGGCCCGGCCACACTGAGCCTCGGCGTTCTCGAAGTCCTTCGAGTTGAAGTAATCCCCACAGAACTGGGCGACGCGCAGCTGATCCACGTACGTCTCGAAGGCCGTGAAGATCTCCTGGGCGGCCTGGGCGTGCTGCTTCTCACCCCAGGTCTTGTCCTCGATGGCGAAGGACGCACCCCCGGGAGCGGCGAACTGTACGCCGCTCAAGGAGAAGGTCTTGGCGTCCTTGTTCTCCGTGTATTCTCCGCACATGACCAGCTCGGCATTGATCTGGGTAGCGAGCTGAAGGGACCGGATGCAGTTCAGGTCCTCCATGTCCATGTCGAACTTCTTGGCGCCGTCCTTGATCTCGTTTTCGGCCACCGGCTGGTGGGTCGGGAGCTCGTTGATGAGCTTCCGAATCTCCTTGGCGAGGTCCTTTCCGAAGTTGTCATTGGTGTTCTCATGGGGCATGAGATTGGTCACCATGACGCGGAACCGGGATCCTGCTTGGGCGCTGGCATCCGATGGAAACAGGGGCAACGCCAGGAGAGCCGCCAAGCTCCCCCCAACTGCAACTGCACCGAGCCGTAACCTACTGGTCATCCTTTTCTTCTCCGCTGCGGGTCCTGGATTGTGGCACGCGTTCGACTGCGTCTCTGTGTACATGAAAGGCACGTCGGAGTTGCAGTCATCATGATGGGCTCGTCCGCTCCCACCATCTAGGGCATAGCTGTCGAATGTAAGGAGCACATTCGGCAGGGGTCAACCGAAGGCCCACCCCTCACCTTCACGCCCCATACTCTCGCCGTCTAGTACAAGTTCCGCGCCGTCAGGGTTCCCATCGGATTCGCGCCGGCCCCACATCGGATCAGGATCGCGCGGAGACGACAGTGACGCACGAGTCCATCAATCCCGAAAACCGAAGCCTACGAAGGAGGGCGGAGCCCCCAATCGGCCTCCGCCCTCAACGGCTGATCCATGTCCGCTCCTGCCCTCGGAACGGGTCACCCTCCCCGCCCCGGGCCAACCCCTCAGCGATGACGGATGCGGATCCCCCCCGAACCCGTATCCACCACCACGCGCCCCTGGCCGTCGCCGATGGTCCCCCGGAAGTAGTCCCGCTTGGCCTCAGCGATGCGGGCCGGAAGATCGATGTCGATGCCACCGGACCCCGTGTCGAACTCGACTTCGGCACCAAAGGACTCGGGCACCGTCAACGTGACACGGCCCGATCCCGTATCCACGTCGAGGCTTCGTACGTCCGAAAGGAGATCGAGCGTCACCGATCCACTCCCGGTGTCGCACATGATGTCGGTGGCCGTAAGCCCATCCATCCGGATATGGCCGGATCCCGTGTCCACGACCAGCTCGTCCACCGACACATTGGTCCCTTCCACGTGGCCCGACCCCGTGTCCGCATTCAGGCGCCCGCCCGTGATATTGGTAAGCTGGATCGAGCCCGAACCCGTGTCGGCCGACACATTGCCCTCGATGTCCGATGCATCGATGGACCCGGAGCCCGTGTCCAGCTCGACGTCGCCGACGATCTGGGACACGTCCACGGATCCGCTACCGGTGTGCATGATGAGGTTGCCCCGGAGGTCGCGGGCGTTCCCCCGACCGACGGCGAGGTACACGGCAACATCGGCCCCTTCCGGCATGCTGATCCGAAGGTCGGCGTGGGCTTCGAGCCCGGAGCCACGCCCCGAGACGCGCACTTGGTCGCCACCCCGGCCGTTGAAGAAGGTGCCGTCGCGCTGGACCCTGATGCTCGTATTCGAGCCCCGGCCCGTCCCCGCGTAGACGACGCGGTCGGCGGGGTACACCACCCGAAGAGCTTCACGACCCCGGACCTGGCCGACCTCGATCTCGAGTCGATCGCCATCCGCGCCTCCCCGGGTCACTTCGACAATGACGTCGGACCCCGTTCCCCGGACGACTTCTACCTCGCCGGCCAGGTTGTAGACGGCGACACGCGGACCGTTCAGGGCGATCCGCTCCTGTCCGAGGACCGGGCGTGCCAGGAGAAGGCCCACCGCGAGAAGGGCTGAGCCCACCAGGGCCAACTGGGTCAGGTTCTGATTGTTCATGGGCCGCTCCTTTACGCGGGTGCCGGCTCGACCGTGTCCGGCGGAAGACGCCCGTCCATTGAATCGCCTCCCCCTCATCCCGTTGATGCTTTCCATTTCTCTTCTACTCATGGACCCGGATCGATCCGTTCACCGTCTTCAACTCGAGCTCGGGACCGCCTGCCCCGAGAGTTCCTTCGGCGGAGCGGCGGCTCATCGTACCCCGTAGCGACAGGGGCGGCTCGACCTCGAGTGAGCCGTTTACCCAACTGGCGTCGACCTCGGCGCCGGCGTCATCCGGCACGTCCACCTCGATGGAGCCGTTGACGGTTTCGAACTCCACGTCCTGGCGCCAACCGGAACCCAGGCGGGCGGAGATGGATCCGTTCACGGTCCTTGCCGAGGCGCCTGCGGTGGTTTCCACCTCCAGGTCTCCGTTGACCGTAGTGAGGTCCGCGTGGCCCTCGAGGCCTTCAGCCTCGATCTCACCGTTGACGGTGGTCCCCGCGAAATTGACCCCAGCCGGCACGTAGACGGTGAACTCGACCCTGACGTCGTTGTTGCGGACCGAATTCCGGCCCCCGTCGCCGGGCTCACAACGGTTGTCACCGTCTCGGCTCGGGTAGACAGCGCAAATGGTGACGCCGCCGCCATGCTCGATCACCTCGATCCTCACGTCGTCGGGGTTGCTCCGCCGGGCACGCTTCTCCGCTTCGACACGTGCCTGCCGCCCGTCGGCCGATACCGCTCGAATCCGGCCGTTGACACCCTTCACCTCCAGTAGGTCGCCGGACTCGACGAGTCCCTCCCAATCGAAAGACGTCTCTCCCGACGCCACTCTGTCGCCCCCACGATCCCTGGACACCTCCACATCCACGTCCACGACGGGTCCGCCCCAACGAAGACCCCATGCGCCCTGGCGAAAGAGTTGGCACTGCTGCCTTGAAAAGAGAATTGCCTGGACATGGTCTACTACGCGCTAAAGTTGTGTGCCGTGTATATAGTTGTGTGCAGTGTAGTTATGAGCAGTT
>JAHEKK010000287.1:0-1616 GCA_024638395.1 Gemmatimonadota bacterium
ATATGGGAGTGGTTGTCCAACATCCCGGGGATCACGGTCTTACCCGATGCATCGAAGACCGAGACGCCGTCGGGCACCGAAACGTCCGTCCCCAACGCCGTGATCTTGCCCTCCCGCACTACGATCGTGGCGCCTTCGAGGACCTGTCCGGCGGCGGTGTGGATGGTGGCTCCCGAGAGAGCGATGTCTTGGGCAGTCACGATGGACGGGTCGGCGAGCCCGTGCAGGGTCAGAGCTGCGACGAGGGTCAACGAGGCTGCGGATGTCCGCATGGATCCTCCGTGGAGGAGCGGTCGGTGGGAGAAGTCGGGGCGAAGACTACCATGTCGGTTTGACGCCGAGCAAGCGACTACGGTGTCGTTTCGTATCGGGCCCAGTTGACCGCGTTGGGTCCGGCCCCCACCGTCCCATACTCATCCTTGTCCTCACCCCAGCTTCTCTTTGCGGAGTATCCCGATGGTGTCTCGATCCATGCCCGCCCTCGTTCTTGCACTCCTGGTCCCCTTCCTGATGCCCCAGGAAAGCGCCGCCCAGGGCTGGCCCGAGGTGGAGCAGATGGCTTCCGACCTGGAACAGCAGGTCATCGAGTGGCGCCGTCAGATCCATCAGAACCCCGAGCTGTCCAACCGCGAGTTCGAGACGGCCGCGATGGTCGCCCAGCACCTTGAGTTGCTGGGGATCGAGGTGACGACCGGCGTGGCCCACACCGGAGTCGTGGGCGTCCTCGAAGGAGGGCGGCCCGGTCCGGTGCTGGCCCTGCGGGCGGACATGGACGCCCTGCCCGTTCCGGAGCGCAACGATCTCCCCTTCCGCTCGGAGGCCACGGGCGAGTACAACGGCGAGACCGTGCCCGTGATGCACGCCTGCGGACACGACACCCACGTCGCCATCCTCATGGGCGTGGCCTCGGCTCTCGCCGGCATGCGCGATCAGCTCCAGGGGACCGTGAAGTTCATCTTCCAACCCGCCGAGGAGGGGGCTCCCGAAGGGGAGGAGGGCGGCGCCGAGCTCATGACGGCCGAGGGCGCCCTCACCAACCCGGACGTCGATGCCATCTTCGGGCTTCATATCGCCTCGCAGCAGGACGTAGGCACCGTTCGGTACCGACCAGGCGCGATGCTGGCCGGCGTCCAGGACTACCGCATCCGGCTCCGTGGCCAGCAGACCCATGGTGCGGCGCCGTGGGCGGGAATCGACGCCATCGTGACCGGTGCCCAGATCGTTACCGGACTCCAGACCATCGTCGCGAGAAGCCTCAATATCACCGAGCACCCCGCGATCGTGACCGTGGGGACATTCCACGGGGGTGTCCGGTCGAACATCATCCCCGAGGAGATCGAGATGACCGGCACCATCCGGACCTTCTCGCCCGAACACCAGGAGCTGGTGCACCGTCGCATCCGGGAGATCGCCACCCATATCGCGGCGAGCGCCGGAGCGGAGGCCGAGGTCGAGATCCCCATGTCGACGAGCTACCCGGTGACGGTCAACGATCCGGAATTGACCGAGCAGATGGTGCCCTCTCTGGCCAAGGTGGCGGGCGACGAGAACGTCGTCGTGACCGACCTGATCACGGGAGCGGAGGACTTCTCCTACTTCGCCAACGAAGTTCCCGG
>JAHEKK010000287.1:1626-5118 GCA_024638395.1 Gemmatimonadota bacterium
GTGGAGGAAGCGGCCGCCCACCATACCCCCGACTTCTTCATCGACGAGAGCGGCCTCCGTCTGGGGATCGAGAGCATGCTGGCCCTCACCCTGGACTACCTGAGGGCAAACGCGCCGGTCACGGAGGACGGGGAGGTCGAGGCGGACCCGCTACCGGACCGTCCGTCCAGCTAGGTCTTTCAACGGCTCCGGATACGGGCGGTGAGCTCAACGTCCTGGCGCCTGTACATGCAGATGCCGTTCACGTCCTCGCACACGTAGTACAGGGCGTAGGCGGGGATCGTGGCCGTGCGGCGTAGGCTCCGCGTAGGCGCCCGCACTTCGACCTCGATGATCCGGTCTTCTTGAGACACCAGATCGGGGGGAAGCGGGTGGGTCAGCATTTGGCTCTCGACCTCCCACCCTCGGGGCGGGTCGACCCACAGCACCATTTCCTCCGCCTCGTTGTTCCAATGGGCCTTCTTGGCGGCAATGGGCCGGAACACCAGGTGGAACCTCGCCACCTCTCCGAATCCGACCTCCCTCGGAACCGCGGTGCTTTCCAGGATGATGAAGTCCCCTTCGTCCCGAAGAACCCGCCCCTGGGGATCGGGCTCGGCGACGGTCGTCTCGAGGGTTACGAATTCCCGGGCTGGCTCGGCGAACTCGGCGCCCCGCGGCTCCACCGCCAGACGGAGCGGCTCCTCACCCCGGGCCGCGATCTCTTCCCGTGCTTGGATGACCCAGTCGTAGAAGGGGTAGGGCTTGTCCAGCCTTGGACCGTACTGTTGAATCCGACGACGCCAGATATACTGATTCGGGTCCAGCGCCAGGGCTGCGCTCCAGTGGTCGACGGCCTTCTGGAAGTCGGCCGGCTCGCGGTCGGAAGAATCGTACCGGGCGCGGTGGGCGACGCCGAGCCGGAACTGAGCCCATCCTTTGTCCGGGTCGGCCTCCACGACGCGGCTGAACGCATCCACCACGGCGTCAATCCGGTCCTCGGGTCCCCATGTGGCGAGCGCATTTCCGTAGGCCAGCCAATCGTCCGGGCCACCTTGCTGCGCCCGTGTGCGGAGGGTCTCCAGGTCCGGTGAAGTCGCTACCGGTGGCGGCCCGGTGACGGGGTCGTCGAAGGTGCTGCTCAGAAACGCCTCGTCCAACTCCCCCACGTCCTCGAGCGGCCGGAGCACCTGCTGGATGACGCCGTGCTCATCGAGGGCAAGGGAGATGGGTACGTAGGGGGCCTCGAGGAGATTGTACGAGTCGACCATCAGTGGCCAGCCCATCTCCTTCCATTGCATGAAGAGGGCGGCCCGGTCGGGGTGCTGCTCCTGGATAATGCCGACCATCTGAATCTCGCCGGCGTCCTGGAGCTCCTTCGTCGCTTCGTGCCACCCGGGCACGTGGATGCGGCAGCCTGCTCACCACGAGGCGAAGACGTGGAGAATCACCCGCTTCCCCCGGAAGTCGGCGACGGACATGGGAGTTCCGTCCTCCAGGGAGGGAAAGGCGGTGGTGGGGAAGACCCCGCCCGGGTCGAAGCCCGTCGGGGGGAGCTCTTGTGCGGCCGCAGGGCCTCCAGCCAGAAGCGAAGCGGCAGCCATAGCACCGGCCGTCCATCCGAAACGTGCCATCGGGCCCCTCCTGGGGGATGGGAAGTACGTGCATGATGGGGCGGTGGCCTGCCGCGGTCCAGTTGCGTGCTTGCGGTCGGTCCCCGCAGTCGGCGGCTCGTGGTCGCCCATGTGGTCTTGGGTCAAGCCGGCGGCCGGGTCTATTGTCAGGATCATGCGACTCGGCGGATCTTCCCGGGTCCTCCGCTCTCAACACGCCCGAATCTCTCTGGAGTTGTCATGCACGTTACGCTGCACCGTCCGCTGATCGGCTCACTGCTGGGTGCCCTCGCGTCGATCATGGTGGCCCTCGCCATTCCGCCAGTCCTGCAGGCCCAGGACGTCGGCCAGGGCAGGGCCGTTCTCGTGACGGGTGCGAGCTCGGGAATCGGGCTGCGGATGACCGAGGTCCTCGCACAGAACGGCTTTCACGTCTACGCAGGCGCCCGCAGTGCGGAGGATCTGGCGCGGCTGGACGGGATGGAGAATGTCCAATCCGTCCGTCTCGACGTGAACGTCCTCGAGGAGATCGACGACGCCGTGAGCTTCGTCGAGGAGCAGGGACGTGGCCTGTACGGACTGATCAACAACGCGGGCGTCGCCGTCATCGGGCCGCTGATCGAGATGACGGAGGAGGACATGGCATTCCAGATGGACGTCAATGTCTACGGTCCCTACCGCGTCACCAAAGCCTTCGCCCCGCTACTCATGGAGAGCCAGGGCCGGGTTATGACGACCGGTTCCATCTCGGGCATCCTCTCGGGCCCGTTCCTCGGAGCCTACAGCATGAGCAAGCACGCCGTCGAAGCCTTCACCGACGCGCTGGCCGCGGAGATGGCCCGCTTTGGGATGGCCGTCGGCGTCGTTGAGCCCGGGAATTACAACTCGGAGATTGGAGCCACGCTCGTCGAGCGCATGCGAGACGGCGGATACGATCCGGACAGCTCGATGTTCCCCGAGGAGATGCGGGGGTACATGGAGCGTATGACCCAATATGGGGAGGATCCGGAGCCATACGACGTTGCCGAGGCCGCCCTCGACTTCCTCACTTCAAGCACACCGAAGCGGCGGTACATGGTGGTTCCTACGCAGCGACAGGCTGAGGTCACGATTCGAAAGGCGATCCAGGAGCTGGTCGAGCTCAACCAGGAGCACAGGTTCTCGTATAACCGCGACGAGCTCGTCGAGATGGTGGAGGAGGCTTTGACACGCCTGGAAAGCGGGAACGAGTAGGCGCAGCCCCACCCGTTCTCAGCTTCTGCCTCGACGGTCGACCAGTGCCGCCTCGCCCTCGCCGATGGTCCCCGGGGGCACCACTTCCACGGCGAGCCGCAGCTTCACGATGGCCTGCAGCCGCTCCTGGAGCACGTCGGGCCCCGGTTCGGCTCCGGATGCGGGCTCGACCCGCACCGTGAGGACATCGTGGTGATCCTCGGCGGTCACGACCCCCTGGAAGCGCCCGACCGTCGGGTCCGAACCCAGCGCGGCGACCAATTGCCGTGGATGGACGAACATCCCCTTCACCTTGATCCCCTCGCCTACGCGTCCGAGGAACCCCAACAGTCGGGGTGAGGTCCGGCCGCACCGGCACGGGAGCTCATGGAAGGCCGACAGGTCTCCCGTACCGAACCGGACAAGGGGGTACGTAGGATTGGGGCTGGTGACCACCACTTCGCCCGGATCGCCGGTGGCCGCCGGGTCGCCGCTCCCTGGCGACAGGATCTCGACCACCACTCCGGGTGCGATGTGCCACCCCTCCTTCTCGCTGCACTCGTACCCCAGGGTGCCTGCGTCGGCGGTACCGTAGGCCTGGTATACGTCCACGCCGAATTCGTCCTGCAGTTCCTTGCGGAGGGAGGCGGGCAGTGGGGCCCCGGTCACCAGAGCGCGCTCCATGGAA
>JAHEKK010000288.1:0-2208 GCA_024638395.1 Gemmatimonadota bacterium
CCCACCCATCGGTCTCCGCTCCGCCGGAGTCGACGTTACGTTCGACGCCGTACAGCACGTGGAAGGCGACCTGGGCCGACGCGTTCGCAGCATCGAGGCCCAGTAGCACGGTGAGAAGCAAGAGCCAGCGCATGTGAGAGACACGAGGGGCCGGGGCCGTTTGTGACGTCGCCTCGCAGGAGCTGGATCAACCGAGGAGCATTCGTTCATGGAAATACAGAAGTGGAAGTCCGGTGGCCGGGGTGGCCTCTCATGAGTGGCACGCGACGACCCCGGACCGTCCTCGTTACGGGTTCGACCGACGGGATCGGGCTCGAGACAGCCAGAATGCTCGTATCCGAGGGGCACCATGTCCTGCTGCATGGTCGCAGCCCGACCAAGGTTGATGAGTCGAAGGGAAGGCTCTCCGGGTTGCGGGGCGGCGGGCGTGTTGAAGCCTACGTCGCCGACCTCTCGCGCCTGGATGATGTCGAGGCATTTGCCGAAGCCGTTGTTGAACAACAGCCCGCTCTCGACGTGCTGATCAACAACGCGGGCGTCTACAAGGCGGCGGAGCCGGTCACCGAGGATGGGCTCGATGTCCGTTTCGCCGTCAACACGATTGCCCCCTATCTGATCACGACACGCCTGCTGCCGCTGCTGGGCGCGTCGGGGCGGGTCGTCAACGTGTCCTCTGCGGCTCAGTCTCCCGTCGATACGGAGGCCCTGTCGGGTCGGGTGCGCCTTTCCGACGGGGCGGCGTACGCCCAGAGCAAGCTGGCCCTGAACATGTGGTCCCGCAGCCTGGCGCTGGCGATGGAAGGTTCCGGCCCTTTGATCATCGCCGTGAATCCCGGGTCCATGTTGGGAAGCAAGATGGTGAGAGAGGCTTTCGGCGTGTCCGGTGGCGATATCCGCATCGGCGCGGACATCCTCGTTCGGGCGGCCCTGTCGGAAGAATTCGCGGCGGCGTCCGGCTTGTATTTCGACAACGACGCCCGCCGGTTTGCGTCGCACCACCCTGACGCCCTCGATGCCCGGAAGTCCGGAGAGATCGTCCGCATCATCGAGTCCCTGCTGACAGCCCCGAGGGGACGCCAAGGGCTACGGTCGCCCAGGCCCTGAGTCCGGTTTCCACCACGAATCCGGGGCAAGCCTTTGCCCGACTCGAAGGAACGCGGGCGGTAGGCGAGACCGTCGCTCGAACGTTGGGCCAGGGCGATGCTTGGCTGCTTGCGGAACGGAGGAGGCGGAGCCCTATTGGCCCTCCGACCCCATTCAGCCAAGGAGAACCCCGTGAAATTCATGGTGCATTGGAGCATCGATCAGGACAAATGGATGCCCATTCTCGAGCTCTGGGGCTCCTTGTCGGCCGAGGAGCGGGCGGACGCCGGTGAGGGAGCGACCATCCTCGGACGGTGGCACGATACGGGTGGCCGGACCGGTGTGGCGATCATCGAGGCCGATGATCTCTCCGCGCTTCACCTGTATCTGAGCCAGTGGAACCCCCACATGGACATGGACATCACGCCTGTCCTCGACGACGAGGAGTCCGCTGCCTTGGCACGGGCCGTTACCTCGCAGGGTTGAGCCTCGGACCGGGCCGGTCTCCTGCCCGATCCGCCCGTAGGCCGCCGGGCTTCGACCGGTAGAGCAAAGGAGGCCCTCGCCGCCTGGCGAAGGCCTCCTCGCTTCTTCAGTGCCGACCACCCCCGTTGGCCAATCGACACTCACCCATCTGGCTTCAGGTTGCGTGGACCCCGGTCAAGCCTCTGCCGGTCCGGCACTGGCCAGCTTCCCGTACACCATTCCCACGACGCTCCATCCGACAAGAAGCACCGCTGCGCTCACCGCTGCGGCCGTCCACCCCCGCTGTCCTCCCATGGGATAGTAGATGTCAACCAGGGCGATCTGACAGATGGCGATGATGGCCCCGGACTTGGTTGCGTTCCCCACCGATCCGTTGATCCAGGACAGGATCAAGACTCCCACAATCGACGTCACCGCCAGAGTCAGGAAGGGATTCATGGCCGCCCCTGGGGCGTCGTTGGCCATGACCGGATTGAAAACGTACGTCGTCAGGACGTAGAAGAGCACGAACCCCGTCACCGCCGCCCCGCCTACTGCTTTCATGTCACCATTCACAGCTGCCTCCTTTATGGCATAGCTGGCGAACGCAGTCGTGGCACCCGAGGGTGGCCGACCGGTCGTTGTGGGGGTGTAGGGGAG
>JAHEKK010000288.1:2218-5091 GCA_024638395.1 Gemmatimonadota bacterium
TGGCAAACCCGCTGAACGACCCGGTTGGAGGGCCGGCGGCCCGGCGATTGTCCAGGGCCTCGGCGCCCATTGGCAGGTCTGGCCGGAACCGAGGTGGATGAGCGGGCTATTGCGTCGATAGATGACAGGCGCTGAAGTGGCCTGGCCCCACCCGTTTCAACGCAGGGATGGCCTCTGCGCAGATCGCTTCCGCCCGGGGACACCTGGTTCGGAACACGCATCCGGAGGGCGGATTGATGGCGCTGGGAATGTCGCCCTCGAGAATCATTCGCTTCCGGACGCGGCCTGGCTCCGGAACCGGGACGGCCGAGAGGAGAGCCTCCGTATACGGGTGGTTGGGCTGGTCGTACAGGGTCTCGGAAGGCGCGATCTCCATGATCTTCCCCAGATACATCACCATCACCCGGTCGCAGATGTGCTCCACAACTGCCAGATCGTGTGCGATGAAGAGCATGGTCAGGTCCAGGCGTTCCTTGAGATCTGCCAGGAGATTGATCACCTGAGCCTGGATCGAGACGTCGAGTGCCGAGACGGGTTCGTCTGCCACCAGGAAGTCGGGGCTGACCGCCAGGGCCCGGGCGATCCCGATCCGTTGGCGCTGGCCTCCGGAGAACTCGTGTGGGAACCGGTCCAGTTGTCCGGGCGAGAGTCCGACCTGCTCCATGAGCTGCTTCGCCCGCTCCGGCCTACTCTCCGGTGAGCCGATGCGATGTAGGGTGAGGGCGTGGCGGAGCACCGTCCGGATCTTCTCTCTCGGGTTCAGGCTGGCGTACGGGTCCTGGAAGATGATTTGCATGCGTTTTCGGAAGACCCGCATCTCCGCCCGGGAGAGCTCGAGCACGTCGGTCCCGTCGAAGATCACCTTCCCCGCCGTGGCCTCCTCCAGGCGAAGGATCAGTCGGCCCACGGTGGTCTTCCCCGAACCGCTTTCCCCGACCAGGCCCAGGACCTCACCCCGCCGAACGGAGAACGAGACGTCGCTCACGGCCCTCACGTAGTCCACGGCCCGGTTCAGAAGGCCGCCCCGGATGGGGAAGTGCTTCACGAGGCCTTCGACTCTGAGGAGCTCATCTTCCCCGCCGTTCGTTCCCTGGTGCCGTCGCTCCTTCACGGGCGCCGCCTCCTCGACCTCGAACCCCCCGTTGTTCCCCTGGGCCGCCTGGCGCTTGGGCTCTCTGCCTTCACGAGGCCACCTCGGCGGCCAGTTCCAGCTCCCGCCAGCGCCTGCACCGCACATGGTGCCCCTCGGACACGGGCTCCAGCGTAGGGGTCGACACCCGACATGGGTCCTCTACGTGGGGGCATCGCGGTGAGAATCCACAGCCAGCCGGACGATCGGACAGCGTCGGCGCCTGCCCGGGAATGGTCTGCAGCCGCCTGTGTCTCCCCGATCGCCCGAGACGTGGGATGGACGCGATGAGGCCCGCGGTGTAGGGCATTTTAGGCCGTCTGAAGATCTCCTCGACGGGACCGCTTTCGACGACCTGCCCCGCGTACATGACCACGACCCGCCGGGCTATCTGGGCGACCACCCCCAGGTCGTGGGTGATGAAGATGATGGCCATCCCCAGTTCCTCCTGGAGCTGGTCCATGAGGTCCAGAATCTGGGCCTGGATGGTCACGTCCAGGGCGGTGGTCGGTTCGTCGGCGATGAGGAGGCTCGGACGACATGCCAGGGCCATGGCGATCATGGCTCGCTGCCGCATCCCCCCCGACATCTCGTGGGGATAGTTGTCGATGCGCTGGGAAGGTTCCGAAATGCCGACCGTCTCCAGCATCCGGATGGCTCGCTTCCGGGCCTCCGGGCCTCCGATCTGCTCATGCTCCGTCAACACTTCGGCGATCTGGGCCCCCACGGTGTGAACCGGGTTCAGGCTGGTCATGGGCTCCTGGAAGATCATCCCGATCTCCTTGCCCCGGATCGCCCGCATCTCCTCCTCGGTCAGGGCCGTGAGGTCTGTGTCGCCGAGATGTATGGACCCATCCGTGATCCGGCCCACTCTCGGCGGAAGGAGACGCATGATCGAGAGGGCTGTCACCGATTTGCCCGACCCGCTTTCCCCCACGATCGCGAGGGTTTCTCCTTCATGTACGTCGAAGGCCACGCCGTCCACGGCGACCAGGGGTGGGCGTCCGCCCAGGACGAAGCTGGTCTGGAGGTCGCGAACCTCCAGGAGGGGTCGGGTCTTCATGATCCCCGGACCGGGGCGGGGGCCTGTCCAACGTCGCCGGATGCGCCTCGGGTCGATGGAGCATTGCCTCCCGAGGTGGGCCCTGCGTGGCGACGAGGCCTGGTGAACGTGCCGGTCCCGGGCGGGGCGACCGTAGCGGTGCCGTTCCAGACCGGACGCCCCGCCACGAACGTCGCCGTGACGCGTCCACGGTACCGCTTGCGGTGGACCAGTCGCGCCACGTTCCTGGCATGGGTAAGAAGGTTGTCTGCGGTGGGAAGGGTCTCGCCGTTCAGGTCGACCAGCGCCAGGTCCGCCCGGCACCCCTCCCGGATCACACCCCGGTCCGGGAGGCCGAAGCGCCGCGCCGGGTTTGTGGCGACCAGGTCCACGACACGGCCGACGGTGAGACGGCCGGACAGGACGCCGTCCAGGAGAGTGGGCACCAGCACCTCCGTGCCCGGGTGGCCGGGAGGGGCGGTGAGGAAGTTCCCCTCGTGGGCCGCCTTCTCCGCCACCGTGAAGCTCGTGTGGTCGGTCGTGACATGGGCCAGCGTGCCGTCCCCCAGTGCGTCCCAGAGAGCCTCCCGGTCGGATGCCGTGCGAATGGGAGGGTTCACTTTTCCGTACACGCCTACCCGGGCCACGTCTTCTTGCGTATGGCTGAGGTATTGAGGGCAGGTCTCGGCGCTGAAGTCCGAA
>JAHEKK010000289.1 GCA_024638395.1 Gemmatimonadota bacterium
AGCCGCCGCCGGTTTCGTCACCGGTCGCGTTTTCCGTCGCGTCCGTGGACCATGCCGTGGCATTTGCCCGGCGCACCTATGATCCCCAGTGGGGGGGCTTCGGGGGAGCGCCCAAGTTCCCCCAACCCGTGGTCCTGGACCTCCTTCTCCGGTCAGGACCCCCCTTCGGCGAGGTCTCCGGCGCCGACATGGCCCTCCACACCCTGGCGCAGATGGCGAGGGGCGGCATGCGGGACCAGCTGGGAGGCGGATTCCACCGCTATTCCGTCGATGCGCGCTGGCTGGTGCCCCACTTCGAGAAGATGCTGTACGACAATGCCCTCCTCGCCCGGGCGTATGGTGACGCGGCCGTCCGGTCCGGGGACCGCGCCCTGGCCCGGGTCGCAGAGGAGACCCTGGACGACGCCATCGCGGATCTGGGAGCGCCTGGCGGTGCCTTCCACTCGGCTCGGGACGCGGATTCGGAAGGAGAAGAGGGCACCTTCTACCTCTGGACGCCGGCACAGGTGAACGCAGAGCTGCCGGCCCCGGAAGCCGCCCTGGTTCGCCGCGTCTACGACATTACGGACGTGGGCAACTTCGAAGGCCGCAACATCCTTCACCTGCCCCACGACCTGGACGCCGTGGCCCGGAGCGAGGGCATGGCGCGATCCGACCTCGAAGAGGTGCTCGCCCGGGCTCTGGCGGTCCTGAAGGCCGTCCGCGCCCAACGGGAGCCACCTCTTCTGGACGACAAGATCCTCACGGGCTGGAACGGCATGACCATTCGTGCGTTGGCGGAGGTCGGGGCCGCCCACGGCCGGAAGGACTTCGTGGAGCGCGCCCGAAGGGCGACCACCTTCCTGACCCGAGAGGCGAAGAGGGGAGACCTCCTCTATCACGTCCACGCCGGGGGCTCCCCTGCGGTCGAGGGATTCCTGGAGGACTACGGAGCCCTGGGGAATGGAGCCCTCTCCCTCTACGAGGCTACCCTCGACCCAGACTGGCTCGAGCTGGCCTCCTGGTGCGCCGATTCCATCCTCGACCGGTTCTGGGACGGGGGCGAGGGCCTGATGTACGACGCTTCGACCGGCGGGGAGTCCCTACTGGTGCGGCCCCGGGACATCATGGACAACGCCACACCGTCGGGGAATTCCCTCGCCGTGGAGCTCCTGGCACGTCTTGCACCTCTGGGGCCGACGGATGAATACGAGGACGTCGTGGAACAGGTGCTGGCCAGAGAGGCGGGCGCCTTCGATCGCTACCCGACTGCCGTGGCGCGCCTGGCAGTGGCGGGAATCCGGGCCCATGCGCCGAAACTGGAGATAACGGTGATCGGTACGGCGACCGAGGTGTCCGCTCTGGTGGATACGGCCCACGGCGCTTTCCACCCCAATCGACAGATTTCGGGCGGTGATCCGTCTGATCCACGGGTGGCTGCGCTTTCGACGACGACTGGACGACTGGACGTCAGCCCCAGGGCCTTCGTCTGCCGCGGAAGCACCTGCCTCGAGCCGGTGGACGACGCATCGGGGTTGGCCAGCTTGCTCGACGACTGACGCCGACGGGTCGCGTTCGGCGTGGCGGACCCGGGCGATCGTTCGGCCCGGCATGTCGCATTGGTTATGATGGTAGGCCGTACAGGAAATACTCAGCGCTCAGGGTTGAATGGCTACGAAGGAATCGGATCTACAGGCGGGCGATACGTCCCAGTTCCCTGACCACGACACGCTTCGTGCCTGGTACAAGACCATGGTGACCTCTCGGCGGATCGACGACCGGGAGATCAGTCTGAAGCGGCAGAACAAGATCTACTTCCAGATATCCGGAGCAGGCCATGAAGCCATTCAGGTTGCCCTGGCTTCTCACCTTCGCCCGGGCGTCGACTGGTTCTACCTGTATTACCGCGACCGGGCCTTGAGCCTGGCGCTCGGACAGTCCCCCCTGGACCACTTCCTCCAGGCCGTCGGCGCCGAGGCCGACCCGTCCAGCGGCGGGCGCCAGATGCCTTCGCATTTCGGCGACCCACGGTTCAACATCGTCTCCACGTCCTCTCCGACGGGTACCCAGTTCCTGCAGGCCGTCGGGACCGCCGAAGCGGCGTACCGGGCCCAACTGATGCCGGGACTCCAGGATCACGTCACCACCTACGCGGCCGACGAGATCGTGGTGTGCTGCGCAGGCGACGGGACCACTTCGGAGGGCGAATTCTGGGAGGCCATGAACACGGCGTGCAACCTGAAGTTGCCGGTGCTGTTCCTGATCGAGGACAACGAATACGCGATTTCGGTTCCGGTGGAGGTTCAGACAGCGGGAGGCAGCATCTCCAAGCTCCTCACCGGGTTTCCCGACCTGAACATCATCGAGTGCGACGGCACCGACTTGCTGGACAGCCACAGGGCGGCGGGCGAGGCCGTGGCCTGGTGTCGCAGCCGCCAAGGTCCCGCCCTGCTCCACGCACACACGACCCGCCCCTACTCCCACTCCATGTCCGACGACGAGCGGATGTACCGGTCGGTCGCCGAGCGAGAGGCGCAGGACGCGAAGGATCCACTGAACCTGGCCCGGGCCCTCCTCATCGATCGGGGCATCGCCACTCCCGAGGAACTGGACCGCCTGGAGGCCGACATCGAGGCCAGCGTTTCCGCCGCGGCGGATCAGGCCTTGGCGCACCCGCAGCCTCCTACGACCACCGCCACCAAATGGCTCTTCTCGGAGGAGGTGGACCCCACCGCTCCCGAGTTCGATACGGAGGGCAGCCCCGAGTTCGAAGACGATCGGGAGCTGACCATGGTCGATCTCCTCAATCGGTGTCTCCGGGATGAGATGGCCGCCAACCCCCGAATCCTGGTGTTCGGAGAGGACGTGGCCGACGCCTCCCGTGAAGACGCCCTCGACGAGTTGAAGGGCAAGGGGGGGGTCTTCAAGGTGACCCACGGACTCCAGGCCGAGTTCGGGGGCAACCGCGTGTACAATTCGCCCCTGGCCGAGGCCAATATTGTCGGCCGCGCCATCGGAATGGCGGTCCGGGGTCTCAAGCCCGTCGTCGAAGTGCAGTTCTTCGACTACATCTGGCCTGCTTTCATGCAGCTCCGGAATGAGCTCGCCACCATGCGGTATCGCTCGGGGGGTACCTGGTCGGCGCCCGTGGTCGTGAGAACCACCTACGGCGGGTATCTGAAAGGGGGGGGGATCTACCACTCGCAGACCGGTGCCACGCTCTTCACCCACACCCCCGGCCTACGTGTCGTGCTGCCATCGAATGCCCTGGACGCGAACGGGCTGCTCCGAACGGCCATTCGCTGTGACGACCCGGTGATCTTCCTCGAGCACAAGCACCTCTACCGTCAGATCCACAACAAGGGTCGCTATCCCGGACCCGACTACATGGTGCCCTTCGGGAAGGCGAAGGTGGTGCGCCCCGGAACGGACCTGACCGTCGTAACGTGTGGAGCCCTGGTCAAACGCTCCATGGACGCCGCCAAGGCGGCCGAGGATCAACACGGGATCAGCGCCGAGGTCATCGATCTCCGGTCTTTGTCCCCCCTCGACATGGACACCGTCGGGGAATCGGTGCGGCGAACCGGGAAGGTCATCGTCGCCCATGAGGACGCCCTCTCCTTCGGGATCGGGGCCGAGGTGGCGGCGCGGATCGCGGACGACCTGTTCCCCTGGTTGGACGGCCCCGTACGCCGCGTGGCGTCCATGGATACCTGGGTCGCCTACGCACCGGACCTCGAACAGGTCATCCTGCCCCAGACGGACGACGTAACGCAGGCGATCCTGGAACTCGCCGCGTTTTGACCGGATTCGGAGCCCGGCCCCGCTACCCGTGGGCAGCCCCCGCTCCGCGTCCTTCCGTCCCTACCCGCCCCCGGCGCCCCTCGGGTCTTCCCGGTCGGGAAGGATGAGGCGTACCGCCCGGCGGAAGGACAGGTAGTTCCAGGCCCAATTCACGAGCACCAGCAGCCGGCTCCGAAACCCAATGAGCTTGGCGATGTGGACCAGGGCCCAGATGCCCCACGCGAAGAGCCCACCGCCCCGGTATCCGCCGATCTCCGCCACGGCGGCGTACCGGCCGATCACGGCCATCATGCCGGGGTCCTCGTACCGGAAGGGGAGCAACCGCACGCCCTCCGACAGCCGGATGATGTTCTCCGCTGCCGCCGTCCCCAGCTGCATGGCCGCGGCCGCCACTTGGGGAATGGGTTGGCCGTCGGCCTCGACCAGGGCCAGGTCACCGGCGACGAAGACGTCCGGCCAGCCGCGGGCCTGGAGGGTGGGCTCGACCACGATCCGCCCCCCCCGGCCAATCTCGAGGCCGGAGTCCTCGAACATGGGGTCGCCTCGCACACCCGCCGTCCACACCACGGTGTCGCCATCGATGCGCCCGTCGCCTTCAAGACTCACGCCACCGGCGTCAACGGAAGCGACCTGGGCTCCGAGGCGAAGCTCCACGCCCCGGGACTCGAGGCGGGATGCCGCGTACGTCGACAACTCGGGATGCAAGGAGCCCAGCACCCGGTCCTGTCCTTCCACGAGCACGATGCGTGGATCCGCTGGCTGAAATTCGGGGAAATCAGCCAGCACGGGGCCGAAGACCAGCTCGGCCAGAGCCCCCGCATATTCCACGCCAGTCGCTCCACCTCCGACGATGATGAAGGTCAGGGCTTTCCTGCGCTCCTCCCCCTGGCGTCGCGCAGCGAGCTCGAAGCGGGTCAGGATGTGACGGCGCAACTCGAGGGCATCGTTCATCCATCGGAGTGGAAACGCATGTTCCTCCGCACCCGGCACCCCGAAGAAGTGGGTGACGCTGCCCAGCGACAGGAGGAGGGTCCCATAGGGCTCCTCGGCTCCGTCGGCGAGAAGGACGCGGCGCCCCTCGAGGTCGACGCCCCCCACCCGCCCCAACCGGAACCGGACTTTGCTCATGCCACGAAGGGCCGAACGTACGGGATACCCGATGGAGGTAGGCCCCAGCTCGGCAGCGGCCACCTGGTAGAGGAGGGGAAAGAACGTGTGGTAGTTGCGCTGATCGATCAGCGTGACCGGGACCCCGGCGGCGGCCAGGCGTTTCACGGCCCACAGTCCACCGAAGCCG
>JAHEKK010000290.1 GCA_024638395.1 Gemmatimonadota bacterium
CCATTCGGCCGTTGAACCAGCCGACCACGTTCCCCTCGGCCAGCAACCCAGCCACTCGCTTGGCCTTCTCCTCCGGGCTCAGCCGTTCGTATTTCGCCCCGTGCGATTCCAATATCTCGAGGATCTCCGCTTCCGAGAACTCGGGCCCCAGGTACCCTCCCCGCATCGCGTCGCGTCCATTGACCGAGCGAGAACCCGAGAAGCGTCGATGCCAGATGAGCTGCGCCACTCCGAGGGCTCCGCCGGCGTCACCCGCAGCCGGCTGGATCCAGACATCGTCGAAGGGACCTTCACGCAGAATCCGGCCGTTGCCGACACAGTTGAGCGCAACCCCTCCCGCGAGGCAAAGCGAAGATGAGCCCGTCAGTTCATGGGCCGTCCTCGCCATGCGCAGCATGACCTCCTCACAGACGTCCTGGACGGACCGGGCCAGATCCATTTCTCGCTGGGTGATGCGAGACTCCGGCCGTCGGGGTGGGCCTCCGAACAGGGCGTCGAACGCACCATTCGTCATCGTGAGGCCGGAGAGGTAGTTGAAGTACGTCTGATCGAGCTTGAAGGAACCGTCCTCCTTCAGATCGACCAGGTGATCGAGGATGGTCTGGACGTACTTGGGCTCCCCGTAGGGTGCCAGGCCCATGACCTTGTACTCGCCCGAATTGACCTTGAAGCCCGTGTAGTAGGTGAAAGCCGAATAGAGGAGCCCCAGGGAGTCGGGCCACCGGAGTTCGCGGATCAGCTCGAGCTCCGAGCCGCGGCCGATCCCGATGGAAGCCGTCGCCCACTCCCCCACCCCATCCATGGTGAGGATGGCCGCTTCCTGAAACGGTGAGGGGAAGAAGGCGGAGGCCGCGTGGGATTCGTGGTGCTCTGCGAAGAGTAGAGGACCCGAATATCCCAGCGCCTCTCGGAGCTTTTCCTTGATCCACAGCGGCCCCGCCTTGAGAAAGGACCTGAGTCCCCTCGGGGCCACCGAAAGGTACGTTTCGAGAATCCGCTCGAACTTGAGGAGGGGCTTGTCGTAGAACCCGACCGCGGACACCTCGTCGATCGAGACTCCGGCCCGCTCCAGACAGAACCGAACCGCCTCGGCGGGGAAACGGGCATCCCCCTTGATCCGGGAGAACCGCTCTTCCTGGGCGGCAGCAACGATTTCGCCGTCACGCACCATACAGGCACCGCTGTCGTGGTAGAAAGCGGAGATACCCAGGATGTGAGTGGAAGCGCCGTTCGGGCCGGCCATCAAACCTCGCTGTGTCAGCGACACCTTGGACGGCGCCGGACCTGGTAAGACCCGCAAGCGACATGCCAGAGCCCCCCTCTTCGGACACCGGGACCGAGTCCCGTTCGAGGCCTGGCCCACCCTTGCGAAGGTCGGGATTCTCCTGCGGATCGGGTTCAGGAGCAAACTGCAAACCCGCCGTCAGGCGGCGGGCCCACCCTGCGGATTGTAGCAGGGGAGCAACAGCGTCGCCTCACCGCCCTGGGGGCGGGTCTTCACCTACCGCTTGCTCCAGTAAGGGAAAAAGCTCCTGCTGCACGATCTGGGCAACCCGCTCGTGGCCCCGGACATTGAAGTGGTCGTCGTCACGGAAGAACAGCAGCTCTCTACCACCATCGGGAACCAGGAAGTCGTGGAGGTCGAGTACATCGAAACCCACGGACCCGGCGACCGACCCCACGTACTCCAGGAAATACGGCCGTTCGCTGATCACGGGGAAAGCCTGGAAGTGGGGGCCGTGCAGTCGGGCAGCCGTCGGAGCCAGCAAGACCGTCACCTGGACGTCGAACTCGCGAGCCAACCCAGCCATCTCCCTGAATACGTCATCCAGCAGCGGCCGATTCGGATGATTCCTGACATAGGACTCGCCCACCGTGGCCCGCTCCACGTAGGACGGATGGAACAGGCGCCAGCCGAGAGATTCAGACCGGTAAAGGGGATGACTCAACGAGACCCCATCGACGGAATGGGGGTCGTACTCCGGAAGTCCCGTTCTCCTCCTGAGGGAGATCTCTCCCGTCCGGATCTTGGTGATTACGGCCTGATCCTTCAGCGCACGGGGCACGTTCGCCAAAAGGCCCAATACGGTGCCCCGCCCGCGACCATCGGTCTGGATCGGCGGCCGGAGCAGGCTCGGGTCGTCCTCGAGATCGTTGCCCTCGTAGATCATCCAGAGCACACGACGGACCCCACCCGCCTCCTCACGGTGTCGCAGCACGTGGTCGAGGACGCCCAACTCCTGCCGCGGAGAGGCGTCGTGGATTCCCAGGTTGTATACGACCTGGCCGCTCAGACCCTCCAGTAGACCAGGCCAGCTCTCCTCCTCATCGACACCCCACCCGAAGGTGAACGAATCGCCAAGCGTGAAGACCGTCGCGTCCTTCATGGCGCTGGATTCCCGAAAGCCCTCGGAGTCGATGTCGATGGTGACAGTACGGGCCTCCAGGACCTGATTCACGAGCGTGGGCGATTCGAGCATGGGCGTGCGGTAGAAATTCCCGAAATGGGTGCCCGTGACCCGTACCCCCGGCTTGTGGAGCTCGAAGGAGCGTTCGGTGGGGAAGTAGCTCCTGGGGTAGAGCTCGCCGATCCACGCATGCTCGTCGGCAACCCGGAGCCCGTCGGGGTCGGGGGGAGCCAACCCGTTCAGATAGAGCGTGTAGACCGTGTCCACGACGAGCAAAGACACCAGAAGGGACCCGAGGGCAACGGAAACGGTGGCCACCCTCTCTTGCGACAGCCACGCTCGCTTCACGGCCGCGCCCACGGCAACCAGAGCCAGGACCAGTCCACCGAGCGTTGTGGCCACCCACAGGCTCCGACCGAAGGGAATGGGGGAGCCGGCTTCGTCGAGAAGGAACACGGCGCTGACGTAGGCCCAGGAGACAGCGCATACCAGCGCACCGAGAAGAACCGCGAGGTGGCGGGCCGGCCGGCGGTCCAATCCCCGCGGCGCTCCGGCCTCCACCGAAGCCGACGGCTCTCCGTCCCTCGTGTCTCCCGGCCTTTTCTCCATCCTGGACTCCCTCTTGGGCGCGGCTTCCTCTCCCCCCGGCCTGTCGCTCGAGGTTCCAGGTCCCCACCGTGCTTGGGGATCGAGCCTCTCGGCGGACGCGCCCGCTATCGTGCAGGAACCGGGCCACGGGGCCCGCCGGGGATGTGACGGCCCGCTCCAGACCCAGGAGGGGCGGTGGGCAGAGGAGCCCTTCGCCGAATTGCGGAACGCGGGTGGAACCCGGATGCTGCAGTCCGCGACGCCCCACCGTACGGAGTGAGGCCGACACGCGAGCCGGAGCAGCGCACTCAAATGGAGGTAACATGAACGACCTGCAGACCAAGGCCGAGAGGAAGGGTCGCCGCCGGCCGGAGGGCTGTCCCTCGGCATGCTTGGGACCGGTGGCGCTTCTCGTGGCTGTGGCCACCGCTTCCTGCGGCGTCTCCGGGTCCGGTCCGGACCTCGAACAGGCTCAGGAAGCTCCAACCCCCCAACATGTCGTCCCCTCGACTCCGAGCAACGTGAGCTGGGGATGGTTCCCCATCGACAAGGACCCGGTGGTGCGGGTGCAGCCGGGAGAGACGGTACGCATCCATACGCTCACCCACGTCGGAGCGACCCAAGACGAGCCCCCCGTCGAGCTCATCACCTCGTGGGGCATTCCCGAGGAAGAGATCCCCGACGACCTGGTGGCGTTCTGGGCGTCCCGGGACGGTCGCCCGAGGGAGGGGCGGAGCGGCCACGTCATCACGGGACCCGTGTACGTGGAGGGAGCGGAGCCCGGCGACGCTCTCGTCATCGAGATCCTCAGCGTCGAACCACGGGTTTCGTGGGGAGCGAACAACACCAGTCCCACAGGGGGCATCTTCTCGGATGCCTATCCCGGTTACGACGCAGCCCATCCTGCCCCGTCGATGGAACCCGAGCGTCACGTGATTCGGACGGGCGTCGCTGACGGACGGCCCGTGGCGTTCTTCTCCGAGGACATCCACGTTCCCCTGGCCCCCTTCCTGGGGATCCTGGCCGTGGCTCCGGACCCGGTGGTCGGGCAGCCCGGCGTGACCGTGCCCGGGGTCCAGAGCTCCAGGCCCCCCGGTGCCTTCGGCGGCAACATGGACGTGAAGCAGCTGACGGCGGGCACCACAGTGGTCCTTCCGGTCTTTCACCCGGGCGCCCTCTTCTACGTGGGAGATCCTCACACGGCCCAAGGCGACGGCGAGGTCAGCGGAACGGCCATCGAGCAGTCCCTCACGGCCACGTTCCGACTGTCGATCCGAAAGAGCGGCGCGCCCCCGGCGCCCCGGGCCGAAAACGACACCCACTACATGATCATGGGGATCGATCTCGACCTGGACCGGGCCGCGCGGACGGCGACGCGCAACGTGGTGGATTTCCTGGTGGCCGAGAAGGGACTCACCCCGGCCAAGGCCTTGTCGCTGGCGAGCATCGCCGTGGATTTCCGGGTCAGCGAAGTCGTGGACCTGACCCAGGTGGTGACGGGCTTCATTCCGAAGGAGGTGTTCCTCCGGTGAGGCCGGGTGACGGGCCCCGAACTCCCACTTGGTCCGTAGTGCCGGGGGCGGGAGTCGAACCCGCAAGGGCGTAAAGCCCGGGGGATTTTAAGTCCCCTGTGTATACCGATTTCACCACCCCGGCAGGGGGCTGTGGTGCAACAACCTAGTTCCAGTTGGCCCTGAATCCGGACCTCGCTTCGGTGACGGGCCGCGTGACAAATGGGTGTCACAGAAGTCCAAGGCGTCATCGTCGGATTCTTGAATGACCGAAGACATAGCCGGTCGCGAAGCGTCCGTTCGATCGACCTTCGTTGATTCTCCAGCCGGCAAGTCGGGTTAGAGGTCCGGTGCGCAGGTCGTCTGGCTGGGTAACCTAACGCCGGCGATGGGATCCATGTCCACCGTGAGAAGGAGATCCCTACGCACAGGAGGCCCATCGTGGGCATGATGAAATGGACTGTGGCGGCGTTCCTACCGCTGGCCTTCGCGGCCTGCGGATCGGGCGGTCACGGGTTGGAGGGTGCCCAGGAGGCTGCCCTGTATGAGCGGCTCTCGGGGACGTGGATCCTG
>JAHEKK010000291.1 GCA_024638395.1 Gemmatimonadota bacterium
ATCGGTGATCACCAGGTCGAAGTCGGAGCCATCGAAAAGCTCCATTCCCTGGGCTCCGTCGGAGGCTTCCGACACGACGTGGCCGGCGGACTCGAGAATTACTCGAGCCGTTCCGCGTATGCCGTCGTCGTCGTCGATCAGCAGGATCTTCGCCACGTCGCCTGGTCCTGGAGCGGTCTCACACAAAGTCGAACGGGGTCCTGGCGGCCACCGCCGAGGCGCTGGTGACCTCCTCGGCCGGCCCCTGCCCATTCTTGATACGTCACGGGCACGGCCCCCTAGCCCGGCGGGGCCGGAGCCGCTCTTCCAGTCCGGCCCGAGCCGTCAGCGACGGGCTCAGTCCGTCGGTGCCGTCCCCAGCTGGTCGGGCAGCGTCGAGAGCTCGAGAATCTTGAATCTCCGCTCTCCGCGGGGCAGCTCGATGGCGACCTCCTCCCCCTCCCGAGCCCCCAACAGCCCTTTGCCGATCGGGGAAGCCAGAGACACATGGCCTGCTTCCAGGTCCATGAAGTCTCCCGCAACGATGGTGAAGGTGACCTCCTCGTCGAGCCCCATGTCATGAAGCTTGATCTTGGATCCGAAGCCCACCCGATCCGCAGGCATCTGGGTGATATCGATCTTGGACAGCTCGGACATCCGCCGCTGCAGATGGCCGATGCGGGCCTGAACGAACTGCTGGCGCTCCAGCGCCGACTTGTATTCGGCGTTTTCACGCAGGTCCCCCAGCTCGACCGCTATCTGGATCCGGTGGGGCAATTCGACGTTCAACTCGCGCGTGAGCGTTTCGATCTCCGCTTCGAGCTTTTGCCTGATTTCGTCCAGCACGGAAGCCTCGGCGTACTGCCTGCAAACGGTGCCCCGGCCGTCCGTTCGCCCGTGAGCAAGTGCTGGACGCGGGACCCCTGGGGCGTGGCCGGGAAACCTAGCCCCCGCCCCCTGGCGCCGGTAGTGGGCCTTCCCATCCTGCGAGCCGGGCGACCCGTACGGCTCCCGCCATCACTTCGTCGGCGTCGCCGCCCACCACGTTGACGTGCCCGAGCTTCCGCCCGCGACGAGGCCGCTTCCCGTACAGATGGACATGGGCCCCGGGGACGTCCAGAACGTCGCGGGTCCGGGGAACGTCGCCGATGAGGTTGACCATGGCGGCGTGTCCCCGCGCCGTAGCGTCCCCCAAGGGTAGCCCGAGCACGGCCCGGACGTGGTTCTCGAATTGGCTGACCGCGGCTCCGTCCTGCGTCCAGTGCCCCGAATTGTGGACCCTGGGAGCCATCTCGTTCGCCAACAGATCCTCCCCGACCTGGAAGAACTCGATGGCCATCACGCCCACGTATCCCAGGTGATCGATCAGCGCGGCCGCATACGTTTCGGCCCGGGCTCGAACCGGCTCTCCGAGGCCCGGCGCCGGCGCGAAGCTGAACCTGAGAATCCCATCGTGATGATGGTTCTCGGTGAGGGGATAGTAGCGCCGATCCCCATCCAGCCCGGCCACGGCAATGATGCTCAGCTCACGGTCGAAGGGAACGAAGGTTTCGAAGATGAGTCCGGGTCCACGGGCCCCCACGAACTCGCGAGCCTCATCCGCGCTTTCCACGACCGCTTGTCCCTTGCCGTCGTAGCCGAAACGCCGGGTCTTCGCGACGGCGGGAAGCCCAGTGCAGGCCAGCGCACGGTCGACGTCGCCGGCATCGTCCACCGGGTGGAAGTCGGCGGTCGGGATTCCCACGGACCGAAAGCCCTCCTTCTCCACCAAGCGGTCCTGGGCCAGCTCGAGGGCGGCGGGGGGTGGGCGGACCGGCACGGTGGATTCGAGCCGCCTGGCCGCATCGACGGGCACGTTCTCGAACTCGTACGTAACCACGTCCGCTTCCGAGGCCACCGCCTCCAGACCGGCCGGGTCGCCATACGGGGCCTTCACGACCGAACCCACCTGTCCGGCAGGCGGAGCGTCGCCGGGCTCCAGAAACGAAAAGGTGGCTCCCAGGGGAATCCCGTGGAGCCCCAGCATCCGGCCGAGCTGCCCGCCGCCGAGAACGGCGACCTTCACGGGGCCGGAAGGCGGGGGTCGGGGTCGCCGAGCACGGCCTGAGTGCGGGACCGGCCGTATTCCTCCACCGCTGCCTGGATCTCGGGACGGCCACGCCCGACGATGCGCGCCGCCAGTAGGGCGGCATTCGTCGCGCCGGCTTTGCCGATGGCCAGGGTGCCCACCGGAACACCGGCCGGCATCTGCACAATGGAAAGGAGGGAGTCGAGGCCCTGTAGGGACCTGCTCTGCACGGGGACGCCCAAGACCGGTAGCAGGCTCTTGGAGGCGACCATGCCGGGAAGGTGGGCCGCCCCCCCCGCTCCCGCGATGATCACCTCGAGTCCCCGCTCCGCCGCCGACGAGGCATACTCGAAAAGGAGGTCGGGCGTCCGGTGTGCGGATACGACGCGGACTTCGTGAGGTACGCCCAGATCGGAGAGGGTGTCCACGGCGAATTCCATGGTACTCCAATCGCTACGGGAACCCATGATGACCCCAACCAGGGCGTCACTCATTCGGACCTCACCCCCCACGCTAGGTGGAACGCCATCCGCCGGTGGATCCTCGGAGACCGGTGCAGTCGGACCGGCACCATCGGCCGGCGGGCGCCCTCGTGTCGAAGAGCCCGACGTTCGCCGCCGCCGGCTGGATTTTCAAGGGGCCCGTGCTGCTACCTTACAAACCGGCAAGGCGCGCCTCCAACGCCGACCCGACGCAAATCGCCCGGCTCGGCCGTATCAACCCTCCATGCCCGGGGACCACCGTTGACCTCCGCACAATCCGAGCAGGACCCGACCTTCCTCGTTTTTCTCCCCATTCTTTGCGCCGTTTGGTCCGACGGCCTTCTCGAGGAGGGCGAGCTACGGGCGGTTCATGGGATTCTCGACGAGGCGTCCTGGATCACGGAAGCAGGAAGGGCCCAGATCAAGCATTGGCTCGAGGTCGGTGATCCTCCGGCACCCCACGAGTTCGAGACGGCCAGATCCCTCGTGGCGGACGCGGTGTCACGCGAGGGCTTCAACCTGGTCCGTGCCGGGCTGGCTCTGGCTGGAGACCGGGATCAAGACGGTGATCCTTGGACGACGCCCGCGGCGCTTTCGACCCTGGCCCGGCTGGAGGAGGAGCTCGGCCTCGCCGGCCAGGAGGCGCTCCGGGCCCTCGGCGGCCCGGCGGCCCGGGACGCCGTACCGACGGCAGGGACCCAGGCGCACGCAGGAGCGCTGGCCGGCGTATTTGAAGGCGACTACGGGGAGGTCCGCGCCCAGATCAGGTCCCTCCTGGAAACGCCCGAGCTCACCGTCCCTGACGAGCTGCCCAGGACCGAGCACCGGGAGCGGGCCCTGACGGCCGTCCGCGTCCTGGCGCGAGAGGGCTTTGGCGGATTGGCGTACCCGAAGGAATTCGGAGGAGGCGGAAACCCGGCGGCGGCCATCGCCGTCTTCGAGGAGCTGGCCCTCGGAGATTTGAGCGTCCTCATCAAGTTCGGGGTGCAGTTCGGGCTCTTCGGAGGCAGCGTCGCCCAGCTCGGGACCGACAAGCACCATGACCGCTATCTCGCTCGGATCGCGACCATGGAGATCCCCGGCTGCTACGCCATGAGCGAAACGGGGCACGGGTCGAACGTCCGGGACATCGAGACGACGGCCACCTATGACGCAGAGGAAGGTGACTTCGTCATCCACACACCCACGCGGAGCGCGTGGAAGGACTACATAGGAAACGCCGCACTTCACGGGGAGATGGCGACGGTGTTCGCTCAGCTCGTAGTGGACCGCAAGGAACACGGGGTCCACGCCTTCCTGGTACCGATCCGCCACGAAAACGGCGAGACGCGAGCCGGTATCAGCATTGAAGACTGTGGCCCGAAAGAGGGCCTGAACGGCGTGGACAACGGACGAATCTCCTTCGACCACGTGAGGGTCGGCCCCGACGCGCTTCTCGACCGCTTCGCCCAGGTCACCGACGACGGAGCATACGTCAGCCCCATTCCCAGCGCGGGAAAACGGTTCTTCACCATGCTCGGCACTCTGGTTGCCGGGCGGGTCAGCATCGGGGTCGCCTCGACGGCTGTCGCAAGGAAGTCGCTGACCATCGCGGTCCGCTACGCCGACCGCCGCACGCAGTTCGGACCGGCCGGAGGAGCTGAGGTACCGATCCTCGACTACCTCGCCGTACAGCGCGCACTCCTTCCGGACCTGGCCCGTACCATCGCCCTCACCTTTGCCGGTCGGGACCTGATTCGCCGCTTCGCCGATCCCAAGACCGACCCGCGAGAGTTGGAGGTGCTGGCGGCGGGGCTGAAGGCCGTCTCCTCGTGGCACGCCGTCCATACCCTTCAGCGCTGCCGGGAAGCATGCGGAGGGAAGGGGTACCTGTCGGAGAACCAATTCGGCCGTCTCAAGGCGGATACGGACATCTTCACCACGTTCGAGGGAGCCAACGACGTGCTCCTCCAGCTCGTGGCGAAGGGACTTCTCTCGGGCTACCGCCGGGAGTTGGGTCACCTGTCCATGTGGGGCATGGCCCGCCACCTGGCGGATTTGGCGGGGACACGCGTGGCGGAGATGAACCCCATGGTGACCCGACGCACCGAGTCCGAGCACCTCACCGACAGGGAGTTCCACAGCGCCGCATTCTCATACCGGGAGCAACGGCTCCTCCGGTCGGCCGCGCGGCGACTCAAGGCCCGCATCGACGACGGCATGGACAGCTTCGTGGCGATGAACGAATGCCAGGACCACCTCATCGAACTGGCCCTGGCTCACGTGGACCGCGTCGTGCTCCAGTCCTTCCACGCCGTGCTCGAGGAACTGGCCGACACCCCGGACGCACGCCTCCTCGAGGAGACGGCGAACCTCTATGCCCTCAGCGTCCTGGAGGACCACCGGGCATGGTTCCTGGAAGCCGGCTACTTCGATCCCCCGAAGAGCAGGGCGGTGCGGCAAGAGGTCAATCGCCTGTGTCGCTCGATTCGCCCCCACGCCCCGGCGTTGGTCGACGCGTTCGCGATCCCCGACGCCCTCCTGCGCGCGCCCATCGCCCTCGAGGACCA
>JAHEKK010000292.1 GCA_024638395.1 Gemmatimonadota bacterium
GCCATGGCACGGTGAGTCCTTGAAGAGGAACTACGCAAAGTGGGGCCGCGTCAGACTTCGTGCGGCCCTGCGAGCCGTTCGCGGTGCCTTCCTGCCTCTCAAGAACGACACGGAGCCCCTGTTCATCTGTGGCGCCATGGGCAGTGGGACCACCCTGATCACACGGCTCATCGACCAGCACTTCCATGTGAATGGCGTGGCCAACGAAACGGCCCTGCAGATCCCTCGTCGGTCACCCCTGAGCATCCGGGGATCCCACAACTATCAGAGTCTCGAAGAGCTTTCCCGAGCCCTCTTCGTCCATCCGGACGTGGATCCCATCACGGTGCGCGTGGACCTGCTGGATTACTACCGCAGGATCCAGAGGCGAAAGGGCGAGGACGCCAAGGAAGTCGTGGTGGTCGACAAGGCCCCCAACGCACACCTGGTCCGGACGCCAGCCCTGAGGGCGGCGTTTCCCCGCTGCAAGTTCATTTTCATCTACCGGGATCCCATCAGCGCCGTCGAGGGACTCAGGCGGAAGTGGGCCGTCTGCGCCGCTGCCCCCTTCGAGCACGTTGCCCGATTCTGGGTCCTCCTCCATGAGACGTTCGAGCGTGATACGGCCTTCTTCCGGGATGACGTGATCGCGGTGCCCTACGAGGTCCTCACCGAAGATCCCGACCGGGTGCTGGCCGCCATCGAAATGGCCGTGCCCCTTCGACGCCGGGAGGTGCTCCGTACGCTGGGCAACAAGGAGAACCGGGAGGGTTTCGGGCTTCGGAACGTCTCGGGTGGGAAGATCAAGGTGGTGAAGGGTGTGAGCCGTTCCGCTCGGGATCGCCTAGAGCCCCGGTCCCTGGAGCTGGTCGAGGAGATCGCGGTGCCGGTCTTCGAGCGTCTCACCCGCAACTTCCCGCTCCCGGCACCCCCTCCCGGGCCGGGTACCCGGTCCTCCTGACGGGCGCCGCCCCACCCTACGGCTCCGGGGACCCCGTAGGCGGCGTTCGTGTATGGAAGCCGCGAGTCCCGTTTCCATCAGGGACGCGCGGTGTCCCGTTCCGCCTCGTCGATTCGTATGTACCGGTGGACGGCTCCGGGTTTGTGCGGGGTTCGTCCTCGGCGGTAAGTTTGATTGCTTCGGCTCGGCCCGGGCGCCGCCCGAGGGGCACTGCCGCTGAAGCGTGTCCGACGCTCGAACGCCACCCGTCGATTTCTGCCTGTTGAGGGGCATGTCTTGAAGATTGGAAGGACATTGAGGTCCGTTCTGCTGGCCGCTGCGTTGGGCCTCCTCGTTCCCGCCACTTCCCGTGCCCAGGCGGTAGACCTCAAGCGCGCTCTCCCGGAGCCGACGCCGCCCCTTTGCCCTTCAACGCCTCCGGTTTCCGTGTCCCCATCTCCGGCGGATCGGGCCGAGGCCGAGCGCCTTCTGGCCCGCGGTACCGAGCTGACCATCCTCGGCGATGTGGAATCGGCGGTGGGGCTCCTACGACAGGCGGAGCAGTTGAACCCCGCCTCTCCCGATGTCGCGTACAGGCTGGCCGCTGCGGAGCGTGATCTCGGACGGGGTAGTGACGCGGTCGTGTACTACTGCCGCTATTTGTCCCTTTCTCCCGGGGCGGAAGACGGAGACGAGGTCCGAGAGCTGGTGTCGCAGCTCGTACCCCCTGCCGCCCCCCTCTACGACGACGTGGCGGCGGGTCGATTCCACGACGGGGTGTCGGCCTGGGACAAGGGCGACGCGAACGAGGCCGCCGCCGCTTTCCTCGACGTGGTCCGGATGGCTCCGAACCTCCCCGAGGCTGTCTACAACCGAGGCCTGGTGTCCGCCTACCGAGACCAGGACGCCCAGGCCGCTGCGGATCTGCGGCGCTACGTGACCCTGCGCCCGGGGGCGGCTGATCGGGATCTGGTGGACGAGTGGATCGGGTACCTGAACGCGCCGGTGGCGGCCAGGAGTGCCACTCAGGTGCTCGCCGGAGGGCTGGTGGTGCCGGGTTTGGGCCAGGTCATGACGGGGTCGACAGTGCCCGGGTTCGCCCTGATGGGGGCGGGTGTGGGCGCTGCGGCAGCGGGTCTGTTGGTCAAGACGGTAGACGTCCAATGCCTGGGCATTCCCGTCAATGGGCAGTGCCCGCCGGATCAGATCAAGTCGGAGACCGAAAGCCGGGACTTCCTGGTGCCCGGTCTGATCGCCTATGGCGGCCTGTCGGTGGTCGGGGCGGTCCTGGCCTTCCGCCGTGCGCAGACCAACAACGAGTTCCTGGCTGGTGCGCGCCGGTTCGAGCCTCGACCCGGCGGACAGGGCCGCGTGGAGTTCGAAGGACCGGCGCTACAGGCCTCAATGGATGGTGTGGGAATCCGATGGTTGCGGGTGACTTTCTGAATCGCTTCCGTCCGTGCGGAGCCCTGCTCCTCGCGGCAACGGGCCTCCTGGCATGCGACGGTACCAACGTCGTGCCCGTCGAGGTTGCCACCGTTGAGGTGGCGCCCCGCGAAGTGACCCTGTTGGCCGGAGAGAGCCGTACCTACCAAGCCACCCCGAGAGGCCCGGACGGAGATCTCCTCACCGGCCGCTTCGTTTCCTGGTCCACGGGAGACCCAGCAATCGCCACCGTGTCCAGTGGTGGAGAGGTCCGTGCCGAGGCCGAGGGGGAGACGACCGTCCAGGCGACGATCGAGGGAGTATCCGCCTCGGCCGACTTGACCGTCCTTCCCGGGCCCGAAATCCGTCTCGACCCGTCAGCCCTGGGCTTCGACACCCGGCGGGGCACGTCGGTGCCGGAACAGACGGTCAACGTGACCAACGCGAACGAGAACGGGCAGGTCGCGGGGCTCCAGATGTTCATCGACTACCTGGAGGGAGGGGTCACGGGTTGGCTGTCGGAGTCGACGTTGGATGGAATGTCCGCGCCGACCACGGTGACCGTGCGCCCGAACGCGTTCGGCCTCGGCGAGGGAACCTATACGGCCGAAATGGAGATCCGCTCCTCCACGGCAGTGAATTCCCCGCAGCATATTCAGGTGACTCTGGCCGTGGGCGCGGCGCTTCCCCGGATCGCCCTGTCGGAGACGACCGCCGAGTTGTCGATACCCGCGTTCACGCCCACCCCGGTGCCCTATCCGCCCATCAACGTCACCAATACGGGAGGCGGAGAGCTGACGTCGCTCTCGACGAGCATCCAATACCAGGACGGCGCCGGGTGGCTGACGGCGACCCTGGACGACAACGAAGCCCCCACCCGCCTCCGTCTCGTGTTCTCGGCCATTCTTCTCGGCCCGGGCGAGTACGAGGCCACGGTCCGGGTGAGTGCCCCGGGCGCCAGCAATTCCCCCCAACAGGTCTTTGTCACGTTGACGGTTACGCCTTGACCTGGATCGGGATGACCCGAGGGGTGTAGCGGAATCGCAACATCCCCAGGGCGAGGGGCCATGAAACCGGGGATCCACCCGGCCCGCTTCGTGGCGTATTCTTTGCGCTGAGAACAGATTGACAGTCTCGATCCACCGCCGCCTCTTCGGAGCCTACGTGCCCTCGACCTCTCCACCCTTCGTGCGCTGCCTCAGGTGGGCCCTACTGGTCCTGCCTCTGGCCTGGGCCTGCGAGCGGGTCAATGTCGTGGCCGTGGACGTGGCGACCGTGGAGGTTTCCCCGTCGTCCTTGGCCTTGCCCCCGGGCGGGAGCGGCCAGCTTTCGGCCCGGGTTCTGGACCAGAACGGAGACGTGCTCGAAGGACGCACGGTCTCCTGGAGCTCCGACGACGGCGCCGTCGCGACGGTGAGCGGCAGCGGCTTCGTCACGGCCGTGGGCACGGGTTCGGCCGTGGTGTCGGCCACGGCCGGCGGCGTCAGTGGCACGGCCGCGGTATCCGTCGACGTGACCGGGTCCCTTCAGCTCTCGGTCGAGGAGGTCGCGTTCGAGACCCAGCAGGGTGGCGGCGTCACGCCGGTCAACGTGGCGGTCACGAACGGCGGATCCGGCAACCTGACCAACGTTCAGTTGTCCGTGGACTACCTGGGCGGTACGTCGGGATGGCTGGCGCCCACGCTGAACCAGAACACGACACCCGCGACCTTGACGGTGGCCACCACCGGCGTGGTATCCGGACTGGGGCCGGGGATCTACTCGGCCGAAATCCTCATCACGGCGAACAACGCCGACAACAGTCCCCTCGCGTTGCCGGTCACCCTGACGGTCAGCACTCCGGACCCGGCCATCGGCCTGAGCCCCTCGTCGAGGGCCTTCGCCATCACGGAGGGCGCAAGCTCCGCTCCCAACCAGACCGTGTCGGTGACCAACGTGGGGGGTGGGTCTCTCACCGGCCTGGGGCGTAGCGTCCAGTACGGCTCCGGGGCCTCGGGATGGCTCAACGCCTCCTTGAACCGCACGAACGCCCCCGCCACCCTGACCTTGTCCCTGAATGGGTCGGTGGCCGGCCTCGCCGTCGGTGTGTACACGGCGACGGTTCGCGTCACCTCAGGCGTCGCCTCCAACAGCCCGCAGAACGTCGCGGTCAGCCTCACCGTGGGTGACGCGCCCGCCGCAATCGGCCTGGACTCCACCCAGGTTTCCTTCCAGGCTGTGGAAGGCACCAACCCGCCGGGCAAGTCCGTGGGCGTGACGAACCTCGGCGGCGGCTCTCTGACAGGCATTGCCGTGTCCGACAACGCGACCTGGCTGACGGCGACGCGGGCCTCCGCCACGGCCCCCACCAACGTCAACCTCGCTGTGAACGTGTCGGGCCTGGCCCCTGGCGACTACCAGGCCCGGGTCACCGTCACCTCGCCGGTGGCGACCAACTCGCCCCAGACGTTCGACGTCTTCCTCGAAGTTCTCAGTGCGCCGGAGATCGTTCTGGCCAGGGATACGGTCACCTTCGAGGGTCAGGAGGGGGGTAGCACGACTCCGGCCCTCGTGAACATCGCGGTGACCAACGGCGGTGAGGCCCCCCTGACCGGGCTGGCCGCCAACGTAGCGTCCTACGGTGGAGGCTCCCCCGGATGGTTGGCGGCAACCATCCAAGGTCCGACGACGGCGCCGACCACGCTTCGCCTCACGCCGACCCTTGGGGCGAGGATCGCCGGGACGT
>JAHEKK010000293.1 GCA_024638395.1 Gemmatimonadota bacterium
ATCCCCCGGTGTGCTGCAGGATCGTGTGGACCGAGACCTCCAGCCCCACGTCGGGCCCCCCGCTTCGTACGAGGACGGCTCCGGCCCCCACCTCGCCCCCGAAATACCCGTCGACGTCGCGAAACGTCCCCGTGCCCACCGGCGCCGACGTCTCGGTTTCGTAGATGAGGCCGGAGAGGGCGCCATGGACGGTGGGGCGCCACCGCCCACTCCCGAAGCGAAGCCGGGCCAGCACGCCGGGCTCCCACACGGACGCGTCGGAGCCGAGGCGGGCGTAGCCGACCTTGGGGCCCATCTCGAAGTCGCCCCAGAGGAACGCGAGGCGAACCTCCCCAGCGAGGGACCCCGAGCCGAGCCCGCCGTCTGCGTCCCGGGCGACCCCGAGGCGTGCGGACACCCCACCGATCCCCTGCGCCGCAGCCGGCAGGGTCCCGCCCACCAGCAACCAGGTGAGGACCAGGGTGAGATGCCTCATCACGGCCACACCTGTCGGTACGAGGGGAACGCGGCTCCGACGATGGCCCCGAGGATCCCTCCCGCGAGACCCCCGAAGGCTCCGAGCGTGAGGGCAACCTCGCCTCGGGTACCGCAGTCCGACTCGCAGAGGCCGTGGAAGGCGGCCCCCGTGAGGCCGCCAAGGACGGCGCCGGAAATGCCCAGGATCCACGCACCCTTCCGGGTCGCGCGGCCCCGGATCTCGACGGTCTCGAGGGAGGACAACGGCAGCCAGGTCCTGGAGAGGTCCGCGCCGGCTTCGCTCACGAGGAGCAAGGAGTCGGCGTGGAGGGCTTCGAGGCGCCCGAGGAGCGTCGCGCCTTCTCCCCGGTGGATTCGCAACACGTCTCCCGGGGCCACGCCGGCCATCGTGACCGACGCGGGCGCCCGGGTCACCTCCTGTGCGTGGAGGGAAGTGCACGCCTCCCCGGTCCATGTCAGAAAGAGGAGGGCGACCCCCGCCCTCCCTCGGAACCCGCATGTCACCCCTGCACGCTGCATGGCCTGGTCCTCTCGAAGCTCCCAACCCTATACCCCTAGCAACCCGGTGGGCTCCCAGCCTATGGTTCGATGGTTGGAGGCCGTGCCGACGCCGTATTGATTGTCACCCTGAGCGGTCGCGACAGCGACGGGACCGCAGAGGGTCCGGCGGAGGCTTTCCGCGAATCCGGAGGAGACATGAACTCCAGCGATCATTCACCCGCCGCCAGCCACCCGCGTCAGCGGACCGGTCCACGCGCCCGCGACTGCCTGAGCTCCGACAATGGTCGCCCAGCGCCCGGGCTCACGCGCCGGCGCTTCGTCGAGTTGGCAGGTGGAGCTGCCGGCCTCTCCGCTCTGGGAGCATGTGCCTCTGCCCCACAGCCCATGAGTGCAGGGGTCGCCGGGGCACGGCGCGGTGAGGCAGGGCAAGGTCGCACAGCGGAGCCCCGGGTCCAGTCGGACCAAAGCTTCGATCCCTGGCTCGAGATCGATGCCGACGCCTTCCACCACAACGTCCGAGAGGCCGCCCGTCTGGCGGGCGGGCGCCCCATCCTCGCAGTCGTGAAGAACAACGGGTACGGCCTGGGCGACCGAACCCTGGGGCCGCTCCTCGCGGGCTTCCCCGAGGTCGGAGGCATCGCGTGTGTTCGGGTGGAGGAAGCAGTGGCCATGCGGGAAGCCGGTGTGACTCGGCCCATGATGGTCATGGCAGAGGGGTCCGACGACGAGATCGAGGAACTCGTGCGTCACGACGTCATGCCGTCGGTTTGGCTGGACGATGCCCCCCGTCGCCTCGACCGTGTAGCCCAAAGACTCGGAAGGCCGGTTCCGGTGCAGCTCTTCGTGGACACGGGAATGGGGAGAGAGGGAATGCCCTACACGCGGGCTCGCCCCTGGATCGAGGAGCTGGTTCGCCACCCATCGGTGGACGTCAGGGCGACCTATACCATGTTCTCCCACGACATGGACTTCGACCGCGAGCAGTTGGCCCGGTTCGAGGAGATGCTGGCCTGGGCAGAGGGCCGAAGACTTCCCCTCGGGACGATCCACGCCTCTCCCACCTTCGAGCTCTTCCATCTACCCGAAGCCCTCTATGAAATGGTCCGCCCCGGGAACGCCTTGTTCGGCAACTATCCCAGCGGTGAGGGCGCGCAGAGCAAGGCGGACCTGAAGCCGGTCTTCAGATTGTGCGCCCGCGTTGTGCGAGTCGAACGACTCGAGGCCGGTGAGAGCGCCGGATTCTACCGTACGTTCAAGGCCGAGAGGCCCACGTGGGTGGCGCTGCTCCCGGTGGGTCGCACGGATGGCTACCCGTCATCGGCCAACGGCACGTGTGAGGTCCTGATCGGAGGCCGGCTCTATCCTGTGACCGGCGGGGTCAACTCCGCTCACACGATCCTGACGATCGGGCAAGAGAAGACCGTCGAGGTCGGAGACGTGGCCACCCTCATCGGGCCGGACCACCCGGCCATCCTTCCCCATGCGGTTGCCGAGCGGACCGATGTGGGCTTCCTCCGCATCATCCAGGGCATGAACCCGCGGTTGCCGCGACGAGTGGTGTAGATCCCCCTAGCCTCCTACGCCTGACTCGTCATGATGAACAACGGCCGCGACGCAAACGTCGTGTACTTCGGCCGCAGCCGCTCCGTGTGGTAGAAGAGTTCCACGTCCACCACCTTCTTCTCCGTCACCACGTCGATGGCCACGGGGGAGTACACGCCGTTCCGGACCGCGACCAACAGGCCGCTCCGGCCCTCCAGTACCAGATCCAAAGCCAGGTTGCCGAAGGCCATCGGAACGATGGAGTCCAGGGCGTCGGGATCGCCGGAGCGCACCAGGTACCCCAGGCGCTGGTTCACGGTGTTGATCCTCCGGCCGTTGTTGAACCGTGGAGACAGCTCCTTGATGGCATCGGAGACACGGTCGCCGATCCCCCCCAGCTTCTTGTGGCCGAACTGGTCCGCATCCTCACCTTCGAAGGTCATGTCGTCGCCGCCGGCCATGGTGGCGCCCTCTGAGACCAGGACCACCGAGTATTGACTCGGGTTCTTTTGCCGGTCTTCCACCAGGAGCTCGGTGAGCTGTGCCGGGTCGAAGGGATGCTCGGGGATGACACACCGATCCGCCGCGCCCGCCATGGTGGGAAGTAGCGCCGTGAATCCCGCGTAGCGTCCGAAGACCTCCAGGACCAGGATCCGCTCGTGGGAACCGGCGGCGGTCCGAAGCCGGTGGGTCAGCTCGATGGTCCGGGTGACGCAGGTGGAGAAACCGATGCAGTAGTCCGTCCCCGGCACGTCGTTGTCCATGGTCTTGGGGATGGCCACCACTTTCACGCCTTCCTCGTGGAGGCGATGTCCGTACGAGAGGGTGTCGTCGCCACCGATGGGGATCAGGTAGTCCACCCCCAGGTACTCCAGATTCTCCAGGATGCTGGGGGTGATGTCGTTGGTGGACTCCGTGTAGCGGTCCTTCAGGTGGTCCGGCACGAAGGCCCGGGGCAGATGACTCGCCCGCGTCCGGGATGTGTGGAGAAAGGTCCCGCCGGTCCGACCGGCTCGCTGAACGCCCTCGACGGTGAGTTCCCGGACGCAGTTGGAGTTGTCTGCGTCAGCGTCGGGGACGAAATCCACGAGGCCTCCCCACCCTCTGCGAATGCCCAGGACCCGGTAGCCCTCTCGCTTGGCCCGGATGGTCACGGCCCGGATCGCCGGGTTGAGGCCCGGTACGTCTCCGCCTCCGGTGAGAATCGCGATGGTTCCCTTGATCTTCTTGCTGCTTTCCATGGCTCAGCGGCTCCGGCCGTGTCGGGATGCGCCCCTTGGGTAGAGCGACGGACTGGGTAGGGCGACAGACTGAATGGGGCGACAAAGCTGGCCGAGACCCCGGGTGCCGTACAAGGGCAGGGTCGGGGATGCCCTAGAAGAGACTCCCCTGTTGCACCCCCCGCTCCAGGTCCAGCAGCCACTGCTTCCTCGGCAGACCGCCCCCATACCCTCCCAGCTCTCCGCTGGCCCGGATCACCCGGTGGCAGGGAATCACCACGGCGATTCGGTTGTCGCCGTTGGCTCTGCCCACCGCCCGCTGTCCACCCGGGCAGTCGACCCTGCGGGCCAGCTCGTCGTAGCTGATGGTCTCACCGTAGGGGATGTCCAGGAGCGCCCGCCACACCCCTTCCTGGAAGGGCGTCCCTGCCAGCGCCAGCGGCACGTCGAAGGATGTGCGGCTCCCTTCGAAGTATTCGCCCAACTGCTCCGCCAGTGTCTCCAGCAGCGGATGGTCTCCGGGTACCGGCGCCTGGCCGAACCGCTTCCCGACGCGCTTGAGCTGCGTCTCCAGCATCCGCCGGTCCGAGAACTCCAGAAGGCAGATGCCGTCGTCCGTGGCGCCGGCCACCATGGGGCCCATGGGGGTGTTCAGCCTGCGCAGGATCACCTGGCCCTTTGCGGGACTTCCGGGGGTGATCCCGAAGGCCCGGGTGAACGCTTCGCGGAACCCGCTGAGGGATTCGTATCCGTGTTCGTGCGCGACGTTGCTCAACTGCTCACCCTCCTTCACGTGGTCCAGCGCCGAGGCGAGTCGCCGGGCTCTGCTGTATGCGTGGAACGTGATCCCGTGTGTGCGTTGGAACCACCGGCGAACACGGGCGGGGTCCAGTTCAAACCGCTTCCGTAGATCCTGGTCCGTCCACCGCCGGCTGGGATCGGCTTCGACCGCCTCCATCAACGTCGTGGCCCATTCCGGCGTCGATCCGTTGGGCTCCAGGGGCCGGCATCGCCGACAGGCCCGGTACCCCGCAGCCAGGGCATCGGCGACGGTGGAGAAGAACTCCACATTGCGCCGCTTGGGTTTGCGGGCGGAGCAGGTGGGTCTGCAGAAGATCCCCGTGGTCCGGACTGCCGTGACGAAGATGCCCTCGTAGTCGGGGTCTCTCGTCTCGAAGGCCCGGAACATCACGTCGGCCGGTGGCAGTGCTCGTGCGGTCATGGTGCAAGATGGCCCGGTGGGCCGGCCGTCGTCCACCGAAAAAGCGACACCGAATTTCTTGGTAAGGGCGGTGTGGAGCGGCAGGGAGAGCCGA
>JAHEKK010000294.1 GCA_024638395.1 Gemmatimonadota bacterium
GGCGGTGCTCCGCGCAGACGTCCGAGGAGGGCTGGAGCGTGAGGTGAAGGTTGACCTCAACCTGACCAAGCTCAAGTACTACAACGTCGCCATTGACGACGTCCTCGACGCCATCCGCTTCGAGAACGTGAACATCCCGGGTGGGTCGATCGATGTCGGGGGCATGAAGTATCTGGTGCGGATCGATGGCGAGTTCGAGGATCCCTCCCTCATCGAGGACCTCGTGATCACCACGGTGGGTGGACGCCCCATCTACGTACGGGACGTGGCCACCGTGGAGTTCGGGTTCGCGGAACGGGAGTCCTTCGCCAGGCTGGGAGATCAGCCGGTGGTGACCCTCGACGTGATCAAGCGGTCGGGGGAGAACATCATCGAGACCGCCGAGGCCGTCCGCGCTGAGATTGCGGCCATGGAGGCCTTCTTCCCGCCCACGACGGTGGTGTCCATCACGTCGGACCAGTCCGAGGACATCTTCGAGATGGTGAGCAGCCTGGAAAACAACATCATCTCGGGGTTGATCCTCATCGTCGGCGTGTTGCTGTTCGTGCTCGGACTCCGAACGTCCATGTTCGTGGCCCTCTCGATTCCCACGTCCATGTTCATGTCGTTCATCATCCTGGGCCTTCTGGGCGTGTCGATGAACATGGTGGTGCTGTTCTCACTGATCCTGGCGTTGGGCATGCTGGTGGACAACGCCATCGTGATCGTGGAGAACATCTACCGGTTCATGGAGGAGGGTTGGGACCGAAAGGACGCGGCCAAGAAGGCGACCGGTGAGGTTGCGGGTCCTGTGATCGCGGCGACGGCGACGACGCTGGCCGCCTTCGGACCTCTGTTGTTCTGGCCCGGCATGGTGGGGGACTTCATGGGCTACCTCCCCCTCACCCTCATCGTCACCCTGACCAGCTCCCTCTTCGTCGCACTGGTCATCATTCCGACCCTGTGCTCGCTGTTCCTCCGCGTTGAAGGCGACCGGCCCAAGCCACTCACCCGGGAGGCCCGATGGACCATTCTCGGGGTGGTTGGCGTGATCCTCGTGACCGTAGGCCTGGCCAACCCCCTGACAGCCTTGTTGTTCGTATTGACGGGGGCCGGACTGTGGTTCCTCCACACGAAGGTCCTGTCGCGCTTCGGAGAGCAGTTCATGGAGACGGGAATGCCCCGGCTGACGAACTGGTACGAGAAGCGGCTGCGCTGGTCCCTGGGACACCGGTTCACCGTCGTGGGAGGCTCCCTGGGGGCCATGGTGGTGGTCTTCATTCTGTACGGTGCCTTCGGGCCCGCGGTGGAGTACTTCCCGGAGGACATTCCCCCGGCCCAGATCTGGATCGATATCGATGCCCCGGTGGGGACCCGGGCCGATGTGACGGATAGCTACACCCGCCGGCTCAAGGCGGAGCTGGCCTCCATCACGGGCACCGAGGACGCCAAGTCCATCGTGACCACGGTGGGTTCGGGCAGCGGCGGTGGAAGCCCCATGGAGGGTGGGGGACCAGGCGGCCCCGAATCGGGGCGTATCACCCTGAGTCTGGTGGACTATCAGGATCAGCAGTACGACGCCTTCGCCACCTTGGCGGCTCTCCAGGCGTCGGTCGGTCGCGACCTGGCCGGAGCGGACGTGAAGGTGGACAAGATGCAGGAAGGGCCGCCGGCCGGTCCGCCGGTCAACCTGGAGATCTCCGGAGAGGATCCGGTGCGCCTCAAGGCGTTGGCCGATGAGGTCATCGACCGCCTCGAAGCGGCGCCCGTATACGCCAGGCTCGTGGGTCTGAAGAGCGACATGGACGACGCGCGGCCGGAGCTGCAGGTCGAGGTCGACCGGGAGAAGGCGAGTCTCTACGGTCTGTCCACCAATGACGTCGGCTTCGCCGTACGGGGTGCGATCAACGGACTCGAAGCCGCAAAGTACCGGACGGGGAACGATGAATACGACATCATCGTGCGCCTCCGGAAAGAGGACCGGTCCGAGTTGTCGTCGCTGGCGAGCCTGACCGTCCTCTCCGAGGGGCAACAGGTGCCTCTTCTGTCCGTGGCCAACTGGGCCGTGAACGACGGGTACGGATCCATCCGGCGGAAGGATCTGGATCGCGTGGCCACCATCAGCGCCGAAGCGCGGTCGGGCCTCAATGGAAACGCCGTGCGGGCCGAGGTCGAGAGCACCCTGGCCAGCTTCGTGGAGGACCTGCCGCCGGGCTACGAGCTGCGGTTCACCGGGGAACAGGAAGACCAGCAGGAGGCCATGAGCTTCCTTGCCACGGCTTTCCTTGCGGCCCTGATGCTGATCGCCCTGATCCTGGTGTCCCAGTTCAACTCGGTCGTGAAGCCCGTCATCATCCTCTCGTCGGTCATTCTCTCCACGATGGGCGTGATGTTGGGGCTGATGATCTTTCAGATGCCGTTCGTGATCATCATGACGGGCGTGGGTATCATTTCGCTCGCCGGCATCGTGGTGAACAACGCCATCGTGCTCATCGACTATATCGACATCCTGCGGGAGCGAGACGGGATGGATCGGCGCGAGGCCCTGGTGCAGGGCGGGAGAACGCGACTGCGCCCGGTGCTGTTGACCGCCTTCACGACCGCCTTGGGACTCGTCCCTCTCGCCATCGGCCTGAACCTGGATTTCTTCGGGCTCTACACCAGCTTGTCGCCGGAGTTGTTCTGGGGAGGAGAGCAGGCTGCTTGGTGGGGCCCCATGGCGGTCGCCGTGATCGTCGGGATCATCTTCGCCACGTTCCTTACCCTCATCCTCGTGCCCGTGATGTACTCTCTCGTCGACGACTTCACCGACTTCTTCCGTCGTCATTTCCTCGGCAGCGGGGAGGCGGAGGTCGCAGACGAGATGGATGTGACCACCGTGGTGCCGCCTCTGCGGCCTCGTCCCGAGCGGGAGCGTGAGGTCGCCATCGTCTTCGGAAAGGGCGGGTTGAGCGAGACCTGACCTTTGCGAGGGATCGGGCTTGCCGTCCTCTGGGCGGAGGGGAGTCGGGGCTCACGGGCCTCGACTCCCTTTTCTCGTGGTGTCTCCTGACCCTCGACCCAGGGTCGACATGGGCACGCGTTATCTTTCCCGGACCCCGAGGCTCGCGGCCGCCCACGTACGGACGGAGTCTCCCGTAACGCACAGAGACCCACGGACGTCATGACCGACACGCGCGTCGTCGCACATTTCCCCAACCGCCACGAGGGGGAGTTGGCCAAGGGATTTCTGGTCAAGGCCGGAATCGATGCCGCATTGTTGGCCGACGACGCCGGAGGCGCCGAGGCGGGCCTCACGTTCGTGAATCACGCCAGGCTGATGGTTCGGGCGGAGGACAACAGCCATGCGCGCCGGGTGCTCTCGGACGCAGGGTACGATTCCCAGTTGGTCACCGAGTCGGACGGCGGCGATCTGTAGCGTTTCAGCCAATCCGATGCGCTCTGTACACGAATCACCCGGGTCCCGAGGGAAGCCAAGACCATGACCGTACGCCCCCGCTGTTTTCCGCTGCTCCTTCTGGCCGTGGCCGCCTGTGGGCCCGCCGAAGCCGAGGTCCAGACGCTTCAGGTGTCCAGAGGTTCCGTAGCGGCAACCTCGGCGGTGGTGGTTTCCGCGTTCCCTGAAGCCAGTCGGATAGGCGCGGAGGTCCTGAGGTCCGGAGGAAACGCGGTGGACGCGGCTATCGCTACGGGGTTCGCACTGGCTGTGACGCACCCGGTGGCCGGAAACATCGGCGGCGGGGGCTTCATGGTGATCCGCTTTCCCGACGGGACGGCCACGACCTTCGACTTTCGTGAGAAGGCGCCCCTGGCGGCCCATCCCGAGATGTTCCTGGACGAGAACGGCGAATACTCCAACGACATCCATCACCGGAGCCACCTGGCCGTGGGCGTTCCCGGGACCGTCGCGGGATTCGCACTGGCGCACGAACGGTACGGTAAGGCTGCCTGGTCCGATCTTCTGGATCCAGCCGTCGGCCTGGCGCAAGGCGGATTCACGGTAACCGCGCAGCTCTCCGAATCCCTGGAACGGATGGTGGAGCGCTTCGCCGAGTATCCGGCCAGCCACCGGCAGTTCACGAAGGACGGAGCTCCATACGAGGAAGGGGACCGCCTCGCCCAGGCCGACCTGGCCGCCACACTCGAGCGGATCCGCGACGAGGGGCACGCCGGCTTCTACCGCGGCGAAACCGCTCGGCTCCTGGCCCAGGAAATGGAGCGGAACGGGGGGATGATCACGGAAGAGGATTTGGCTCGCTACGAGGCCAAGGAGCGGGAGCCCGTTCGGGGGTCATACCGGGGATACGACATCATCTCCATGCCGCCCCCTTCGTCGGGAGGTACGGCTTTGGTGCAGATGCTCAACATCCTGGAGGGCTTCGCACTGGCCGATCTGGGGCACAACAGCCCCGAGTACATCCATCACCTGGCCGAAGCGATGCGCCGGGCCTTCCGGGACCGGGCCCGCTTCCTGGCCGACGCGGACTTCTCGCCCGTGCCGGTAGAGCGACTGACGAGCAAGACCTATGCGGAGGAGTTGAGGGCCGGAATCGAACCTGGAGTCGCAACGGCGTCAGCAACGGAAGATCTGGAAGGGGGATACGAGAGTCCGCAAACGACCCACTACTCCGTCGTGGACGAAGACGGCATGGCCGTGTCGGTCACCTACACTCTGGAAGGCGGATACGGGTCCTGGATCACCGTACCGGGCGCCGGTTTCCTGCTGAACAACGAGATGGGCGACTTCAACGCGGGGCCTGGCCTCACCGACGACGGGGGCCTTATCGGGACAGAGCCCAACCTGGCAAGGCCGGAGCAGCGCATGCTGTCCTCCATGACGCCCACGATCTTGGCCCGGGACGGAGAACTCGTCGGCGTCATCGGAAGCCCGGGAGGGCGGACGATCATCAACACCGTGCTGCAGTTGGTCTTGAACCGCGTCGACTTCGGCATGTCAGCCGCCGACGTTGTCGCCGCGGGCCGCGTCCACCACCAGTGGCTCCCCGATGCTCTGAGATTGGAGCGCCGGGTGATGGCGGAGGATGGGGCCGCGGCCCTGGAGGCCATG